>NZ_JACIET010000004.1 GCF_014197015.1 Niveibacterium umoris | reverse complement strand
CGCTGCGGCGTTTCGCCACAACCAGAACCGCCTGAATCCCCGCCGTTTCGTTGCGTCTGCTTCGTCAGCAGCGGAGAAGCGGAACTATAGACATTGAGACGACTCCCGTCAACTACTTTCGCGTTTTTAACGCATATCGCTGGGGAGTCAAACCGCTGAATCAGTAGGTGGGCATCGATACATAGTTCTCGAAACGAGTGCTTTCGCCGCGGAACGTCAAACGGACGGTGCCCGTTGGGCCGTTTCGGTGCTTGCCAACGATCAGTTCAGCCGTCCCTTTGTCGGGAGAGTCGGGGTTATAGATCTCGTCCCGATAGATAAACATGATGATGTCGGCGTCCTGCTCGATTGCGCCCGATTCTCGCAAGTCGGACGCCACTGGCCGCTTGTTGGGACGCTGCTCAAGGCTCCGGTTGAGCTGCGATAGCGCGAAAATCGGCACATTGAGCTCTTTTGCCAGAGATTTGATCGAGCGGGAAATGTCCGACAGCTCCTGAGCACGGTTGTCCGTTTCCTTCAGCGATGTCATCAGCTGAAGGTAGTCGATGACGATCAACCCCAACTTGCCGCACTGGCGGTGCAGACGTCTGCAGCGCGCACGGAGGTCGGTCGGGTTCAAGCCGGGCGTTTCATCGATGAAAATCGGCGCTTCATGGAGCAGGCCAAGCGCCATCGTGAGGTTTTGCCAGTCGTCGTCGGTCAGCCGCCCGCTTCGCAGGCGAGTTTGATCCAGGCGACCGACCGAGGCGATGAATCGCATGGCAAGTTGCGTCGCAGGCATCTCCATAGAGAAGATCGCCACTGGCAGCTTCGAGTGAATGGCGACGTTCTCGGCAACGTTGAGTGCGAAAGTCGTCTTACCCATACCAGGACGACCGGCGACGACAATCATGTCGCTACCGTGCAAGCCGGACATCTTCTCGTCGAGATCGACAAGCCCGTAAGGAATGCCCGTCACCTCATCCGGATCGTCCCGGTCATAGAGTTCCTGAATGCGGTCGACAACCTGCCCAAGCACCGGTTGTATCGGAACAAACCCGGAAGCATTACGGGCTCCACTCTCGGCGATCTCAAAAATCTTCGCTTCCGCCTGATCCAGCAGGTCCTTCGCGTCACGACCCGCCGGCGCCAATGCGTTGGCTGCGATTTCATCCCCGATAGTCACCAGCCGCCGAAGGATGCACCGCTCGCGGATGATTTCCGCATAGCGGCGGATGTTCGCCGCGGAAGGTGTGTTGTTGGCAATCTCGGCAAGATAGGCCAAGCCGCCGACCTGCCCGGCCTCCGCGGATTTGTCGAGCGACTCGAAGACCGTCACAACGTCGGCCGGTTTGCCTTGTTCAACGAGCGTAGCGATGTGTCGGAAGATCCGGCGATGGTCGTCGCGGTAGAAGTCGGTCTCGTTGACGAGATCGGCGATCCGGTCCCACGCCTCGTTGTCCAGCAAAAGGCCGCCAATCAGCGACTGCTCCGCTTCGATCGAGTGTGGGGGAAGCTTGAGTTTCGCAAGCTGAGGATCGAACGGCGGGCTGACGGGGCTGAACTGGGACATGTGATACCTCTGGTCGAGGGGCGATTCTATCGAAGCAGCGCCGTGCTGACTCAGAAATGAAAAAGGCCCGCAAGCGGGCCTTTTGATACAACGGAGATGTCGTTACTGCTGCTGTTGCTGCTGAGCTTCGGCCTCAACTGCCTTCAGGCTCAGGCGAATCTTGCCCTTGTCGTCAGTCTCGATGACTTTGACGCGGACGACCTGCCCTTCCTTGAGGTAGTCGGAGACGTTTTCGACCCGCTTGTTCGCAATTTGCGATACGTGCAGCAGCCCATCGCGACCCGGCATGATGTTCACAATCGCACCGAACTCGAGGATCTTCAGAACCGGACCCTCGTAGATCTTGCCGATCTCTACATCTGCAGCGATCGCTTCGATCTTGCTCTTCGCCAGCTCCGCCTTTGCGCCATCGGCAGAGGCGATCGTCACAGTACCGTCGTCCTGGATGTCGATGACGGTGCCGGTCTCCTCGGTAAGCGCACGAATCACAGCACCACCCTTGCCGATCACATCACGGATCTTCTCCGGGTTGATCTTGATGGTCAGAAGGCGAGGCGCGAATTCCGACAGTTCGGTCCGATGCCCACCCATCGCCTGTTTCATCAGCTCGAGGATGTGCAGGCGGCCTTCGCGCGCTTGCTCAAGCGCCTTCTTCATGATGGCCGGGTTGATCGAATCGATCTTCAGGTCCATCTGCAGCGCGGTGACGCCATTCTCGGTGCCGGCGACCTTGAAGTCCATGTCGCCAAGGTGATCTTCATCGCCGAGGATGTCGGTCAGTACGGCAAACCGGTTGCCGTCCTTGATCAGGCCCATGGCGATGCCCGCCACGTGGTTCTTCAGGGGAACACCCGCGTCCATCATCGCCAGCGAACCACCGCACACCGAGGCCATCGAGGACGACCCGTTCGATTCGGTGATCTCCGACACGACACGCATGGTGTAGCTGAACTCGTTGTCCGCCGGCAGCGCGGCAACGAGTGCGCGCTTGGCAAGACGGCCATGGCCGATTTCGCGACGCTTTGGCGCGCCGACACGGCCGGTTTCGCCGGTCGCAAACGGCGGGAAGTTGTAGTGGAGCATGAAACGCTCCTTGTACTCGCCCGCGATGGCATCAATGATCTGCTCGTCACGACCGGTGCCCAGCGTGGCAACCACCAGCGCCTGAGTCTCGCCGCGGGTGAAGAGCGCCGAGCCGTGGGTACGCGGCAAGACGCCGGTGCGAATGGTGATCGGGCGTACGGTGCGCGTATCGCGACCATCGATCCGCGGTTCGCCGTTCAGGATCCGGTTGCGCACGATGCGCGACTCCAGACCGAACAGCAGATCCTTGATCTGAGCGTCGGTCGGCGCGCCCTCTTCGCTCGTCGCCAAGGCGGAAATCGTCGCGGCGGTGACTTCCTTGATGCGGTCGCTGCGCTGCTGCTTCGAGGTGATGCTGAAGGCCTCGGTCAGACCAGCGAGTGCGAGTTCTTCAACCTTTGCCGCAAGCGTTTCATTCTTGGCGGGCGGCTGCCAGTCCCACTCCGGCTTGCCAGCCTCGTCGGTGAACTCATTGATGGCCGCAATGACTGCCTGCATCTGCTGGTGGCCATAGACCACTGCACCCAGCATGACATCTTCAGACAGTTCGCTGGCTTCGGACTCGACCATCATCACGCCAACTTCGGTACCGGCAACCACCAGGTTCATCTGGCTGGTCTGCAACTGGGTCACGGTCGGATTGAGGATGTACTGGCCGTCCGCGTAACCCACGCGGCACGCACCAATCGGCCCCTGGAACGGTACGCCCGACAGCGACAGCGCGGCGGACGCGCCAATCATTGCAGGAATGTCTGCGTCGACTTCCGGGTTCTGCGACAGCACGGTCACGACAACCTGGATTTCGTTGTAGAAACCGTCCGGGAACAGCGGGCGGATCGGGCGATCGATGAGACGCGAGGTCAGCGTCTCTTTTTCGGTCGGGCGACCTTCACGCTTGAAGAAGCCGCCGGGGATACGGCCCGCAGCGTAGAACTTCTCCATGTAGTCGACGGTGAGCGGGAAGAAATCTTGACCCGGCTTCGGGTTCTTTGCAGCAACAACAGTTGCCAGTACGACGGTATCTTCAACCGTAACAACCACTGCACCATGAGCCTGGCGCGCGATCTCACCGGTTTCCATGGTGACGGTCTGGTTGCCGTAAGCGAAAGTCTTCTTGATCGGGGTAGGCAGCAAGGGAATTCCTTTCAGTCTGCCCGCCGCGCGGCAACATTTGCGGACGTCTTCCGCATGGCAGCGCAACGGAGCGTAAATGGAACAATGCCGGCGTGGCCCGTAGGGCTCGCCGGCATTGCGTATTCAGCCGAACCGCGGGAAATGCGTCGTGATCACGGCTGACAGCCGTCGATTACTTGCGCAGGCCCAGGCGTTCGATGACGCTGCGATAGCGGTCAACTTCCTTGCGCTTCAGGTAGTCCAGCAGCTTGCGACGCTGGCTGACCAGCGCGAGCAGGCCGCGGCGGGAATGGTGATCCTTGACGTGGGTCTTGAAGTGACCGGTCAGGTCGTTGATACGCGCGGTGAGCAGCGCGATCTGAACTTCGGGCGAACCGGTGTCGCCCTTGGCGCGCTGGAAATCAGCAACGATTTGCGCCTTTTGTGCGGTAACAATAGCCATCTCTTAATCCAGTTATCTGTGCGTTCGGTCGAGCCGCGCATTATAGCGGCGGATTTTCATTTACATCAAGCACCTGCGGCTGTTGCAATCAGCCTGCGCGGGGCAAGACGGCCGTCGACGTCGACCCGGCCAAGACCGAGAAAACGCCCTTCGGCAAATACACGGCACTCCGTCGCGCCTGGCGGCAGCGGGGCAGCGACAGCCTGGCCGTGCAAGAAACTGCCTGCAGCGTCCGGAGCAAGCGGAACTTCAGGCAAATGAGAGACAAGCAGGTCAGCCGATCGCAGCGCGAGCGCGCGGGCATCCTCGCCAGATTCAAGTTGCAGCAACGGCACGGAAGACTCGATGCCGAAAGGGCCGATCGCGGTGCGCCTCAACGCGACAAGATGCGCGCCGCATCCCAGGCGCTCTCCGATATCTTCTGCGAGCGTGCGGATGTAGGTACCCTTGCTGCAGCGTACGGCCAGGTCGAATTCGTCGCCCTCGAGCGGCCCCGCCGATATCTCGTGGATGGTGACCTGCCGCGGCGCACGTTCGAGCGTGACTCCGTCTCTCGCATACTCGTACAGCGCCTTGCCATCGCGCTTGAGCGCGGAGTACATCGGCGGAATCTGCTCGATTTCGCCCGAGAATTGCGCCACCACACCGGACACAGCTTCGTCGTCGGCAAGTACCGGTCGTACGTTCAGCACTTCGCCTTCCGCGTCAGCCGTCGTCGTCGTCACACCAAGTTTGACGCGTGCCACATAGGATTTGTCGGCATCAAGCAGCATCTGGCTGAACTTCGTCGCCTCACCAAGGCAGAGCGGCAACAGTCCGCTCGCCAGCGGGTCGAGGGTGCCGGTGTGGCCTCCCTTCGCCGCGTTGTAGAGCCGCCGTACCGTCTGCAAAGCCGCGTTGGAGCTCATCCCGCACGGCTTGTCGAGCAGAACAACGCCGTCCACTTTCTGGCGCGGCGCTCTCGGAAGACGACTCGCGCTCATGCGCTGGGGTTCTCGTCCGCAGGCGGCACATCGATTTCGTCGTCACCGGAAATGTCGGCGCTATGGGCTGCGTCGCTGCGCACAGCCGCGTCAATCAAGGCAGAGAGCTGGGCGCCACGTTCGACCGAACGGTCATACACCCAGTGCAGATCCGGGATCGTGTGGATGCGAATTCGCCGACCGAGTTCGCGACGCAGAAAGCCGCTCGCGCGGCGCAAGCCTTGCGCGAGTTCGGGTACCGCCCGCTCGCCTTCCATCGTCGTGAAGAACACTTTGGCGTGCGAGTAATCCGGGCTCACCTCCACCGAGGTCAGCGTGACAAATCCGACCCGGGGATCCTTGACCTCCATGCGGATCAATTCGGCAAGTTCGCGGCGGATTTGCTCGGCAACCCGATCGCCACGTGAAAACGTCTTTGCCATACAGCTACTCCTGCCCTCTCGCGAGAGGCGTCAAACACAACGGGCCCCGTCACGGGGCCCGTCGGCACTCCACCGCGACGCGGATCAGAGCGTACGTGCGATTTCCTGGATCTCGTACACTTCCAGGTGATCGCCTTCCATGATGTCGTTGAAGTTCTTGATCTGCAGACCGCACTCGAAGCCGAACTTCACTTCCTTGACGTCGTCCTTGAACCGCTTGAGCGACTCGAGTTCGCCGTCGTGAACCACGACATTGTTGCGCAGTACCCGCACGCGGGCGTTGCGCTTGACGTTGCCATCCAGCACGTAACAGCCCGCAACCGCACCGACCTTCGAGATGCGGAAAACCTGGCGGATTTCCACGGTACCGATGATCTCTTCGCGCTTTTCCGGCGCCAGCATGCCGGACAAGGCTGCCTTCACATCATCGACGGCATCGTAAATGATGTTGTAGTAGCGGATATCGACATCGAAGTTCTCGGCGGTCTTGCGCGCACCCGCATCGGCACGCGTATTGAAGCCGATGATGACGGCCTTCGAGGCCTGCGCGAGGTTGACGTCACTTTCGGTGATGCCGCCGACTGCCGCATGGATGACCTGAACCCGCACCTCTTCGGTAGAGAGCTTGGTAAGCGCGTGAACCAGCGCTTCCTGCGAACCCTGAACGTCGGCCTTGATGATGAGCGGCAGCGATTTGACCTCGCCTTCCTTCATCTGCTCGAACATGTTCTCAAGCTTGGCAGCCTGCTGCTTCGCCAGCTTGACGTCGCGGAACTTGCCCTGACGGAAGAGCGCGATTTCGCGTGCCTTGCGTTCGTCGGCCAGAGCGATTGCGTCGTCGCCTGCAGCCGGCACGTCCGAGAGACCCAGGATCTCGACCGGAATCGAGGGGCCAGCTTCGTTGATCGGCTTGCCATTCTCGTCGAGCATCGCGCGGATCTTGCCGAAAGTTGCACCGGCAAGCACCACATCACCCCGCTTGAGCGTGCCGCTTTGCACCAGCATCGTGGCGACCGGGCCACGCCCCTTGTCGAGACGCGCTTCGATGATCAAGCCCTTGGCAGGCGCTTCGACCGGCGCCGTCAGTTCCAGCACTTCTGCCTGCAGCAAGAGGTTTTCGAGCAGGTCGTCGATGCCCATGCCGGTCTTCGCAGACACCGGCACGAAGGGCGAATCGCCGCCGTACTCTTCAGGAACAACGCCCTCTGCAATCAACTCCTGCTTGACGCGGTCCGGCTGAGCGCCCGGCTTGTCCATCTTGTTGATCGCAACCACGAGCGGGACACCCGCGGCCTTAGCATGGTGGATCGCTTCCTTGGTTTGCGGCATCACGCCATCGTCTGCGGCGACCACCAGAATCACGATGTCCGTCGCCTTCGCACCACGCGCACGCATGGCCGTGAAGGCCTCGTGGCCAGGCGTATCGAGGAAGGTCACGACGCCACGCTCGGTTTCGACGTGGTAAGCGCCAATGTGCTGCGTAATTCCGCCAGCCTCACCCGCGGCCACCTTGGCGCGCCGGATGTGGTCGAGCAACGACGTCTTGCCGTGGTCGACGTGACCCATCACGGTCACCACCGGAGCACGCGGCAACGCCTCGACATCCTTCTGCTGCGATTCGTCGAGCAGAGCTTCCGGATCGTCGAGCTTGGCAGCGATCGCCTGATGCCCCATCTCCTCGACGAGGATCATCGCCGTTTCCTGGTCCAGCACCTGATTGATGGTGACCATCTGACCCAGCTTCATCATCTGCTTGATGAGCTCGGTGGCCTTGATCGCCATCTTGTGCGCCAGATCCGCTACCGAGATCGTCTCGGGCACGTGGACTTCGCGCACGATCGGCTCAGTCGGCGCATGGAAATTGGTGTCCTGCTGCCGGCTGTTGTCCTTGCCATGACGGCCACCACCGCGCGCACCGCGCCAACCGGCAGCACCGCCGCCAGCGTCTCCGCGCGTCTTGATCTGACGGCGCTTCGAATCATCCTCGCGCTCGTTTTTCTTGGCGGGAGCCTTCTTCTCTTCCTTGGCGCCTTCGGCCTTGACCGGCTTGTGCAGCGTGCCGGATTTTCCTGCTGGCGCAGCTGCGGCAGGAGCCGGCTGGCGCGCTTTTTCCGCAGCCTCAAGCGCACGCTGGCGGGCGGCCTCTTCGTCGGCTTTCTTGCGAGCTTCCCGCGCCTGCTTCAAGCGCAATTCTTCTGCCTGAATACGGGCGAGTTCGGCGGCACGACGCGCTTCGCGTTCACGAACCGCGCGCTCTTCGGGCGAAAGCATGTCCTGAATCGAACGCTGCACCGGGGTCGCTTCTGCAGCCGGCTGCGGCGCTGGCGCCTCGATGCTCTCAGGTTCGGCGACCGCGATTTCAGGTTCCGGCGCGGGCTCGGGCTCGACAACGGGCTCAGGCTCAACCGCAAGCACGGGCTCAGGCTCTGCGACCGGTACCGGCTCAGGTTCGGCAGCAGGCACAGCCACCTCGGCGAACACCTCATGCTCGATTTCAGCAGGAGCCTCGAGTTCAGCGACCACCGAGTGATCGAGTGCCTCGTCCGACTCTGCGTGCCCCATGCCTTCGGCGACCAGTTCGGAAGGATCGCGTTTGACGAAAACGCGCTTCTTGCGCACCTCGACCTGAATCGTACGGGCCTTGCCGGTCGAATCCGACGCCTTGATTTCCGAAGTCTGCTTGCGCGTCAGGGTGATCTTCGCCTTGGGCGCGGTCTCACCGTGAGAGCGGCGCAGGTAATCTAGCAAACGCGCCTTGTCAGTCTCGCTGACCGAGTCGCTTTCGCTCGATTTCGAAACGCCGGCTTTCTGCAATTGTTCAAGCAATACGGATGCAGGCATCCTCAGCTCGCTGGCGAACTGCGCCACGCTCATTTCTGCCATAACCGAAACAACCTCCGTCTTACTCGAACCAGTGCGCCCGGGCCTTGGTAATCAGGGCCTTCGCACTTTCGTCGGTGATACCCGCGATTTCAGTCAGCTCATCGACGGCAAGGTCGGCAAGATCGTCACGGGTTTTAACGCCAGCGCGCGCCAGTTTGGCGGCGAGTGGCTTGTCCATGCCTTCGAGTGCCAGCAGGTCTTCAGCGACCTGCTCGAGTTGCTCCTCGCTGACGATGGCTTCGGTCAGCAGAACATTGCGGGCACGTGTCCGCAGTTCGTTGACCGTCTCTTCGTCAAAGGCTTCGATTTCCAGCATTTCAGATAGCGGGACGTAGGCGATTTCCTCAAGGGAAGTAAAGCCTTCGTCGATCAGGATGTCGGCAACTTCGCTATCGACATCCAGTTTCTCGGTAAATGCGTTGCGCAGACGGCCACGCTCGGCCTCGCTCTTCTGCGCGCTCTCTTCCACCGTCATCAGGTTGATCTGCCAGCCCGTCAACTCGGAAGCCAGCTTGACGTTCTGGCCGCCACGGCCAATGGCAATTGCGAGATTGCTCTCGTCGACCACCACATCCATCGCATGCGCCTCTTCGTCGACCACGATCGAAGAGACTTCGGCCGGTGCGAGCGCCTTGATGACGAATTCAGCCGGGTCGGCCGACCACAAGACGATGTCGATGTTTTCGCCGCCGAGTTCGTTACGAACCGCGGTGACACGCGAGCCACGCAAGCCGACGCAGGTGCCGATTGGATCGATGCGGGCATCGTTTGCTTTCACGGCAATCTTGGAACGCATGCCGGGGTCGCGGGCGCAGGCCTTGATCTCCAGCAGCCCATCTTCCATTTCCGGCACTTCGAGCTCGAACAGCTTGATGACAAATTCCGGTGCCGTGCGCGACAGGATCAGCTGGGGGCCGCGCGCGCCGCGCGAGATTTCTTTCAGGAAGGCACGCGTGCGGTCGCCGACGCGCAGGTTTTCCTTGGGCACCATCTGATCCTTGGGCAGCACAGCTTCAAGGCGCCCGACTTCGACGATCGCGTTGCCACGCTCCATCCGCTTGATGTTGCCGGTGACCAGATGCTCACCGCGCTCGAGGAAGTCGTTGAGGATCTGCTCACGTTCAGCATCGCGGATACGCTGCAGGATCACCTGCTTGGCCGCCTGCGCACCGATACGACCGAAGTCGATCGGCTCCAGCGCCTCTTCGACATATTCGCCAACCTGGATGTCCGGAAACTGTTCGCGCGCGTCGATGATGCCCATTTCGGACTCATCGTTCGTCACCTCGGCATCCGGAAGAACCACCCAGCGACGCACTGCTTCGTGCTCGCCGGTTTCGCGATCGATCGTTACGCGCACATCGGAATCGTCATGAATGCGCTTCTTGGTGGCAGAGGCCAGCGCAGATTCCAGCGCCTGGAACACGATCTCTTTTGAAACGTTCTTCTCGCGCGACAGCGCGTCGACAAGCAGCAACACCTCGCGGCTCATTGCATCAACCCCTCAACTCTCTCAAAACTTGGGAACAATCCGCGCCCGCTCGATATCGTCGAACGCGAACCGTTGCTCACCTGTTGCAGTTGCCAGAACCACGGTATCGCCCTCGACACCGTGCAGAGCACCAGTGAAATTGCGCTGGTTGCCGACCGGAATCCGCACGCGCATCTGAACCTGCTCGCCAACGAAGCGCTCAAAATGCGCCAGTTTGGTCAAAGGACGATCAAGCCCGGGCGACGAGACTTCCAGCCGGTCGTAGTCGATGTTCTCGACTTCGAAAAGGCGCGTCAGCTGGTTGCTGACCGTTGCGCAATCATCGACATCGATACCGTCGGGCTTGTCGATAAAGACACGCAGCAGCCGCCCGCGCGGTGACGATTCGATGTCGATCACCTCGAAGCCCAAGCCCTCTGCCGTCTTTTCAATCAGTTGTTTCAGATCCATGCGCCGCTAGAAACAAAAAGTGGGCGTAATGCCCACTCTAGAAAAACCGAACGCGGCCACATAAGCGGCCGCCAGATCGTATAACCGGCGAGAGTTTATCAGACCTCGCGGCCCAGGTAAATCAGTTCACTCAGCAACCGGCGGCTTGCGTGGCCGACGCCCGCGACCGCCCGAGCGCTTGCGGGCTGCCTGCTCACCGTCTGGCTTCGATGACACGCCTTCGACGCCGGGCGGGACACCTTCGCCGGCGGGTTTCGGCGGCCGTGGCGCGCCCTGCGGCCGTTTCGGTTTGCCAGATCGGGGACGCCGCCGTTCGCCATTGCCAGACTCCGCACGCCCACCGTCGCCGGCCGGCACATCGGGCCTCGCATCGCCACCAGGCATTCCATCGCCCGCCTTGCGCTGTGGTCGACCACCGTTGCCGCGCGGCCGCTGTTCGCCCGCCTGCGGCGCGCCGCGGCGGCGAGGGCCACTGCCAGCTCCGGGCTTGGGGCCACGACCCGCCGGACGCGGTGGCGCGCCGATATCCGCCAGCGGACGCACACCGGGCACCTTCAACCGCTGCGCCTTGGCCCACGCCTCCGCATCTTCGGCCTCCATATCGGCCTCGAGCTGGTGTTCGTCCGGCTCGGCGAACGGCGACTCCGGCTCTACGACTTCGGGAAGTGCCGCCATCAGGGCACGCACGTCGGCGTCGGACATTTCAGCCCAGGCACCCCGCTTGAGTTGGCGCGGCAATTGCACCGGGCCGTAACGAACACGCATGAGCCGGCTCACCGTGAGGCCGACCGCTTCGAACATGCGGCGCACCTCGCGGTTGCGACCTTCGGAGATCGTGACGCGGTACCAGTGATTGCTACCCTCGCCACCACCGTCGTGCAGCGAGTTGAAGCGCGCCTCGCCATCCTCCAGCGCAACGCCGGTCGTCAGCGTCGCTTGCTGCTCCTCGGTCAGTTCGCCGATCACTCGCACCGCGTACTCGCGTTCGAGCTCGTAGCGCGGATGCATCATGCGGTTGGCAAGATCGCCGTTGCTGGTGAACAGCAACAGCCCGGAAGTATTGAAATCGAGCCGGCCAATTGCGATCCAGCGACCGCGATTGAGCACCGGCAGGCGTTCGAACACGGTAGGGCGGCCTTCCGGGTCGTCGCGGCTGACGATTTCGCCCTCGGGCTTGTGGTACATGAGCACGCGCGGAGCGCGTTCGGTGAAGCGGATGTTCACCAGCTTGCCATTGATCTTGATGCGGTCGCCCGGGCCGATCTTCTGACCCACGCCCGCTGGCAGGCCATTTACGCTGATGCGCCCGGCGATGATCCATTCTTCCAGTTCGCGGCGCGAACCGTAGCCCGCCTCGGCGAGCAGTTTGTGCAGGCGCTGCGGCTCGTAAGCCTCGGCTTGCGCCTTGACGCCACGGCCACGACGGCCGGCCGGTGCGTTGTCATTCCGCCGCGGCGGGCGCGGCTTGCGTTGCGGTATCGACAAGGTCCATCACCTTTTCAATTTCGGCCAGAGGCGGCAGCTCGGTGAGGCTGCGCAGGCCCAGTTCATCCAGGAATCGTCGCGTCGTGGCATACAACCCCGGGCGGCCCGGTGTTTCGCGATGGCCAACAACGTCGACCCAGCCACGTGATTCCAGCGTCTTCAGTACGTTCGGAGATACGGCAACACCGCGAATATCTTCAATGTCGCCACGCGTGACCGGTTGCCGGTAGGCGATGATCGCCAGGGTTTCCAGTACTGCACGCGAATACTTCGGCGGTTTCTGTTCGCGCAACCGGTCGAGATAGGGTTGGTATTCCGCACGGGTGCGAAACCGCCAGCCAGTCGCCAGTTGAACCAGTTCGGCGCCGCGATCATTCCAGCGCTCACGCAAGGCTTCGAGCAGACGGCGGATCAGGTCCGCTTCCAGCTGGTCGTCGAAGAGCCTGCGCAGCTCGGCCATTGCGAGCGGTTCGGCGGCAGCCAACAAGGCCGCCTCAAGCACGCGCAAGGCAAGTTCGAAGTCTATCGAATCTTCGGTCGGGACCGAAATATTCGAGTCAATCGGCATCCGAGGTGTTAAGTCTGACATAAATTGGCTCCAAGGGTGCCACCTGGCTGACCACAACGAGGCGCTCCTTGACCAGTTCCAGCACGGCGAGAAAGCTGACCACCAGCATCGGCACCCCGGCGTCGTGATCGAAAAGCGCTTCGAACGGCTGAAATTGGCCGCCACCGAGCTGGCGCATGATCGTCGTCATGCGCTCGCGCACCGACAGTTCTTCGCGCTTGATCGTGTGGTGCCGCATCAGCTTGGCTTTGCGTACCAAGCCGAGCCAGGCCGCCTGCAGATCATGAAGACTGACCTCGGGGAGACGCTCGGCGACCTTTTCCGCCACCCATACTGTCACCCACTCATAGTCCCGCTCGACTCGCGGCAACGCATCGAGTCGCGCGCCGGCGAGCTTCATCTGCTCGTATTCGAGCAGGCGACGCACCAACTCCGCACGCGGGTCTTCCTCTTCACCTTCCGCTTCGTGTTTGGGACGCGGCAACAGCATGCGCGACTTGATCTCCAGCAGCATCGCCGCCATCAACAGGTATTCGGCCGCGAGTTCGAGATTGCCCCGCCGCATCGCCTCGACATACTTCAGATATTGCGCGGTGAGCGGCGCCATCGGAATGTCGAGGACGTTGATGTTCGCCTTGCGGATCAGGTAGAGCAGCAGGTCGAGCGGCCCTTCGAAAGCCTCGAGGAACACCTGCAGCGCATCGGGCGGGATGTAGAGATCCTTCGGCAGCTCGAACAGGGATTCGCCGTAGATGCGCGCCAGCGCGGGCGGCAGCCCCTCGTCATGGGGGCGCAGGTCGAGCGCGAGATCGGCTTCGCTCACGATTCGCCCGCTCGCCTCAGCTGTAGTCGAGGCCCATGGCCTCGCGAACGTCACGCATGGTTTCCTGCGCCAGCTTGCGCGCACGTTCGCAACCGTCGGCGATGATGTTGCGCACCAGCGCCGGATCGTCGAGGTAGCGCTGCGCGCGTTCGCTCATCACCGACTGCTCGGCGACCACCGCGTCAATCACAGGTTGCTTGCAATCGAGGCAGCCTATGCCTGCCGAACGGCACCCCTGCTGCACCCAACCGCGCGTTGCATCGTCCGAGTAGAGCACATGGAACTGCCACACCGGGCAGTTTTCAGGATTGCCGGGGTCGGTGCGCCGCGCGCGCGCCGGGTCGGTTTTCATCGTGCGGATCTTGCGCTCGATCGATGCCGCCTCTTCGCGCAGGAAGATCGTGTTGTTGTAAGACTTCGACATCTTCTGCCCGTCCAACCCGCCCAGCCGGCAGGCTTCGGTCAGACGCGCCTCAGGTTCGGCAAGGATCACCTTGCCGCCGCCTTCGAGATAACCGAAAAGGCGCTCGCGATCGCCATGCGACAGGCTCTGGCATTCGTCGATCACCGCCTGCGCCTGCTCCAGCGCCTCGACATCGCCTTCCTGCTGGAATCGCACGCGCAGTTCCTCGTACAAACGCCCGCGTTTGCTGCCAAGCTGCCGCAGCGCCTCGCGTGCCTTGTTCTCAAAACCCGGTTCGCGGCCATAGAGGTGATTGAAGCGGCGCGCGATCTCGCGCGTCAGTTCGATATGCGGCACCTGATCCTCACCCACCGGCACATGGCTCGCGCGGTAGATCAGGATGTCGGCGCTCTGCAGCAACGGATAGCCAAGAAAGCCGTAGGTCGAGAGATCCTTGTGCGAAAGGCGCTCCTGCTGGTCCTTGTAGGTTGGCACCCGCTCCAGCCAGCCCTGCGGCGTCATCATCGACAGCAGCAGATGCAGCTCGGCATGCTCCAGCACCCGGCTTTGCAGGAACAGCGTGCTCTGGTTCGGATCGACGCCGGCAGCGAGCCAGTCGATCACCATGTCCCACACGCTCTCGGCGATGACCTTCGGGTCGTCGTAGCTGGTGGTCAGTGCGTGCCAGTCGGCGACGAAGAAGAAACAGGGCAGTTCGGTCTGCAGCGCGACCCAGTTCTTGAGTACGCCGTGATAGTGACCGAGGTGCAGGCGCCCGGTCGGGCGCATGCCGGAAAGAACGCGATCCGGGTACACGCGTTCAGGCTCCGGTCAGGGCCATGATGATGGCCTTGAGCGGTGCGATCAGCGGCCACACCAGGTAATCGAGCACACGCAGGTAAAGCAGGGCGATCAGGATCATGAAACCGTAGCGTTCAAGCTGCGCGAAACGATACGCCAGGGGCGCCGGCAGCAGGCTGATCGCGATACGGCCACCGTCGAGCGGCGGGATGGGTAGAAGGTTGAGCAGCATCAGCGCCAGATTCACCATGATGCCGGCGACACCCATCTGATAGAAGAGATCGCCGCCGTATCCGTCGAGCGCGTTCTGCAATCCCAGCATCAGGCCCCAGCCGAATGCCTGCGCGAGGTTCGCGGCGGGCCCCGCCGCCGCCACCCACAGCATGTCACGCTTGGGATGACGCAATCGGCCGAAATCAACGGGCACCGCCTTGGCCCAGCCGAAAGGCGGAAAGCTTGCGCCGGTCACAAGGTTGAGTAGCACGATCCCGAACGGGACTGCGATGGTGCCGACCGGATCGATATGGCGCAGCGGATTGAGGCTGATGCGGCCGGCGAGGAACGCCGTCGGGTCGCCGAAATGCCTGGCTGCATAGCCGTGCGCGGCCTCGTGCAGGGTAATCGCAAGCAAGACAGGGAACGCCCAAACCAGAATCGTCAGGACGATGTCCATGGCCCGTTAAGTGTCTGGAAAACCGCAGTCTAGCAGACGCCTCAATCGTCCAGCCCGAGCGGGCCGAGCGGGCCCAGCCCGCGGCGGATCACCTCGGGCGCGCCGCCAGTGAGGTCGACAACCGTGGTCGCCTCCGGGCCGCAACCACCTGCCTCGATCACCAGATCCACCAGCTTTTCGAGGCGCTCACGGATCTCCTCGGCATCGGTGAGCGGCAAATCATCGCCGGGCAGGATCAGCGTCGAGGTCAGCATGGGCTCGTTGAGTTCACCCAGCAGCGCCGCCACGACCGGATGCGACGGGCAGCGGATTCCGATCGTCTTGCGCTTGGGATGCAGCACGCGGCGCGGCAGTTCCTTGGTGCCTTCGAGGATGAAGGTGTAGGGGCCGGGCGTCACCGCCTTGAGCAGGCGGTACTGCGCGTTGTCGACCCGCGCGTAATGCGCGATTTCGGAAAGGTCGCGCACCATCAACGTGAGGTGGTGACGGTCGTCCACACCGCGGATGCGACGAATGCGATCGATCAGATGCGCGTCCCCGGTTTGCCCCGCCAGCGCATAGGCGGAATCGGTAGGGAATACGACCAGCCCGCCATCGCGGATGATCTCCGCCGCCTGACGCAACAGGCGGGGCTGGGGGTTCTCGGGGAAAAGCGAAAAGTACTGGGCCACGTTCGCAGACCGCGCAGGAAAGCGCCGATTCTATGCCCGCAGCGCAAGCGCTGTCGCGGGTTTCAGAGTTTCGACCAGACCGGGGTGAGGTCTTCCGGCAACAGATCGGAGCGCCCGAGATCGACGCTGCTCTCGCCCGGGCCGTGAAAATCCGAAGCGCGCGAAGCAAGGAACCCGTAGCGCCGCGCGACCCGCGCAAACTCCAGTGTTGCCTCGCGGTTGTGCGATCCGGACACGACTTCGATCGCGTCGCCGCCAAGCTCGCGAAACCGCAGGAACAGTTCTTCGAGCTCGCGTTTCGAGAGCCGGTAGCGCCCGGGGTGCGCAATCACCGCGAGTCCGCCGGCGGCATGGATCCAGCCGACCGCGTCGTCGAGCGTGGCCCACACATGCTCGACGTAGCCCGGCTTGCCACGCACCAGGTAGTGGTCGAAGACGCTCTTCACATCGCGGGAAACCCCGATTTCCACCAGATAGCGCGCGAAATGCGAACGGCTGACCAGCGCCGGATTGCCTACGTATTTCAAGGCGCCCTGATAGGCGCCGCGAATGCCGATTTCGGCGAGCGCATCGCCCATGCGCGCGGCGCGCCCGTCACGCCCGCCGCGCACCGCGGCGAGCCCTTCGACCAATGCCGGGCAGCGCGGATCGACGCCCAGGCCGACGATGTGCACCGTCTGCTCGCCCCACGAAACCGAAATTTCAACGCCGTCGACGAAGCGGATGCCGGCGCGCACGGCCGCTTCGCGCGCCTCGGTGAGGCCGCCGAGTTCGTCATGATCGGTGAGGGCGAGCATTTCCACGCCGTTGGCGGCGGCGCGTTCGACTACCGCCGCGGGAGAGAGCAAACCGTCGGAAATCGTCGAGTGACAGTGGAGATCAGCATTGATTTGAGACATGACCGAAGTTTACTCCGCCCTATCAATGGGCGCGGAAAAACTCCTCCACGACGCGCGCCAGTTCGTCCGGCTGTTCCAGATGCAGGTTGTGGCCGCTCTCGCGGATCGTCTCGACACGCAGGTCACGGAACATGGTGAGCCGCGCGGTGACTTCGTCGCGGGCAAGGCCGAGTCGTTCCAGCAGCACGCTGTCGTCGGCCAGCACTGCGAGCACAGGCGCCGACACCCGCTGCCACACCGCCGCCACTTCAGCGAAGCGGTACAGCGCCGGGCTGACATGCTTGTGCGCCGGATCGGCGGCCCGTATCACGCCGCCCAAGCCATCTTCCTCGCCGATGTGATGGGCGAGGAATTCAGCGCGCGGCGGGGTGAGGCGCGGATTTTCCAGCCGCAGCTGGCGGGCGAGGCCGCTGAAGTCGGGGTAGCTGCGGAACTGCTCGGGCGTGCGCAGTTGCTGCAGCCATTTTTCCAGCCGCCCCGGCGCTTCGTCCGGCGCGGCGTCACGCAAACCGAAAGCATCCAGCGTCGCCAGCGCGCGCACCCGCGCCGGCCGCACGCCGCCGTACAGGCAGACCAGATTGCCGCCGAGGCTGTGCCCGACGAGGCGCGCCGGCTCGTCCGGCGAATACGCTTCGAGCAAGGCATCGAGGTCAGCGAGGTAGTGGGCGAAGATGTAGCTATCCGGGCTCCATTCGCTCTCGCCAAATCCACGCAGATCGGGCGCGATCACGTCCCAATCGTCACGCAAGGCATCGACGACGAACTGGAACGAGGCCGACACATCCATCCAGCCATGCAGCAGGAAAAGCTTGGGCGCCCCCTGGTTGGGCCAGCGCCGCACGTGCAGGCGCAAGCCGCGCACGTCCAGCCACTCGCTGACGGATTCGCGGCGCGCCGTCCAGGCGGTTTCGGGCACAGACATGGCGGCCTCCGGGCGCGGAAAGCCTAAATGTTATCAGCAGGTTGCCGCGCCCCCGCCCTTCCGGTAGAGTCGCGCCCCTGTTGTTCGGGAGAGCGTCTGCCCTGTGCAGGCCGCCGAAGGCGTAACCCCGGAATCGCTCAGGTATAAGGGACCGGACAACAGTGGAGCAGGCCGCAAGGCGGCTCCGAAAAATCTGGAGAGCAGGTGCGGCCTGACCGCATCCACCGAAGGGGCAGACATACCGGAGCCGGTATGCAATCTCTCAGGTACCAAGGACAGATGGGGCTCGATACGCGTAACACAGCGTATCGGGCCCTTTTGCGTTTTTGGACTAACCTGAATTTGCCACCTTATTTGGCACCTTAGTTGCCAACACTCCGGGAGCCTCACTTGGGCAAGCAGACACCTCTTTTTGACCTCCATGTCGCCGCGGGCGCGAAGATCGTCGACTTCGCAGGCTGGGACATGCCGATCCACTACGGCTCCCAACTCGAAGAGCATCACCAGGTGCGCCGCGACGCCGGCATGTTCGACGTCTCGCACATGCTTCCGGTGGACGTTTCCGGCGCCGGCGCGCAGGCCTTCCTCAGCAAGCTGCTCGCCAACAACATCGGCAAGCTCACGCTGCCTGGCAAGGCGCTGTACTCCTGCATGCTGCAGGACGATGGCGGCGTGGTCGACGACCTGATCACCTACTTCTTCGCGCCGGACGACTACCGCATCGTCGTGAACGCCGGCACCGCCGACAAGGACATCGCGTGGATGCGCACGCAGGCGGCGAAGATGGGCGCCAACGTCACCATCGAATCGCGCCGCGACCTGGCGATGATCGCGGTGCAAGGCCCGAACGCCCGCGCCAAGGCTTGGGCCGCCCTGCCCGGCTCACAAGCCGCCAGCGAAGGCCTAAAGCCCTTCCAGGCCGCCAAGTGGAACGACCTGATGATCTGCCGCACCGGCTACACCGGCGAAGACGGCTTCGAGCTGATCGTGCCGGCGCAACGCGCAGCCGAGATCTGGAAGGCGCTGGAAGCGGCCGGCGTGAAGCCGATCGGCCTGGGCGCGCGCGACACGCTGCGCCTGGAAGCCGGTATGAACCTCTACGGCTCGGACATGGACGAGACGAAGAATCCGCTCGAATCCGGCCTCGCCTGGACGGTGGACTTCACCGAGGGTCGCAACTTCATCGGCCGCGCCGCGCTCGAAGCCTACGATCGCAGCAAGCAGTTGGTGGGTCTGTTGCTCGAAGACCGCGGCGTGCTGCGCGGCCACATGCGCGTCGTCACCCCGCATGGCGAGGGCGAGACGACCAGCGGTTCGTTTGCGCCGTCGATGAACGCCTCGATCGCGTTCGCGCGCGTCCCGGCTGCGGTGCAACTGGGTGACACGGTGGCGGTCGACATCCGCGGCAAGCTGCTGAAGGCGCGCGTCACCAAACTCTCGTTCGTGCGCAACGGCAAGGTACTGTCCTGAGCGACACGACTGCCGGCAGATTCGGGCGATGCATCGCGATGTTTTGACTTCATCCCGGTGCGCGAATGAAGGCTGCGGCGACACTTGATTGGCTTTGAACATCTGAAATTCACTCACAGGAGCGAACACATGAGCACCCCGACCAGCCTGCGCTACACCGAATCGCACGAATGGGTCCGCATGGAGCCGGACGGCACCGTGACCGTCGGCATCACCGACCACGCGCAGAACGCACTGGGCGACGTGGTTTTTCTTGAGCTGCCGGATGTCGGCCGCACGCTGAAGGCCGGCGAGAACTGCGCCATCGTCGAGTCGGTGAAGGCCGCATCCGACATCTACGCCCCGATCGCGGGTGAAGTGATCGAAACCAACCAGGCTGCGGTGGATGCACCGGAATCGGTAAACGCCGACGCCTATGCCGCGTGGCTGTTCAAGCTCAAGCCGGTGAATGCGGACGACGTCACCAAGCTGCTCGACGCGGCCGCCTACGACAAGATCGCCGACGCCTGATTTACGCGTATCGATCTGCTGCGCGATCCAATCACGGGCCTGCGATGCTCGCCGTACTCAAGTACGGCTGCGCTTCTCGGCCCGAGCTTGGGTCGCTCGCGACGATCGCTTCGCGCAAATCCTCGTTTCTGAGCACGCGATCTACCCCGATTGCCGGCGCCCAAAAGAACAACACACCGCGCCTCTGCCCCGACCTGTACCGCATCCTGACAGAGCCAGACCATGCTGAACCTTCCGCTTTCCGCGCTTGAACAGCGCGATGACTTCATCGGCCGCCACATCGGCCCCGATGCCGCCGAGACCGCCGCGATGTGTGCCGACATCGGCGCCGCGTCGCTCGCCGCGCTGATTTCCGAGACCGTGCCTGCCGGCATCCGCCTGGCTGCACCGCTGCCGATCGCCGCCGCGGTGCCCGAGCACGAAGCGCTTGCCAAGCTCAAGGCCATCGCCAGCAAGAACGTGCTGAAGCGTTCGCTGATCGGTCTGGGCTACTACGACACGATCCTGCCCAAGGTCATCCTGCGCAACGTGCTGGAGAACCCGGGCTGGTACACCGCCTACACGCCCTACCAGGCCGAGATCGCCCAGGGCCGCCTTGAAGCGCTGCTGAACTGGCAGCAGATGGTGATGGACCTCACCGGGCTGGAACTGGCGAACGCCTCGCTGCTCGATGAAGCCACCGCCGCGGCCGAAGCCATGGCGATGGCGCGCCGCGCCTCGAAGAGCAAGTCCAACGCATTCTTCGTCGACAGCGCCGCCTTCCCGCAGACCATCGACGTGGTGAAGACCCGCGCCAAGTACTTCGGTTGGGATCTGGTCTTCGGCACCGCCGAGGAAGCCGCCTCGGCCGACGTGTTCGGCGCGCTGCTGCAGTACCCGGACAAGACCGGCGCGGTGCGCGACCTGACCGACACCATCACCGCACTGAAGGCCAAGGGCGCCTTGGTGGCCGTGGCGTCGGACCTGATGGCGCTGGTGCTGCTCAAATCGCCGGGCGAGATGGGCGCGGACATCGCGCTGGGTTCGGCGCAGCGCTTCGGTGTGCCGATGGGCTTCGGCGGCCCGCATGCCGCCTTCTTCGCGACCCGCGACGAGCACAAGCGTTCGGTGCCGGGCCGCATCATCGGCGTGTCGGTCGACGCGCGCGGCAAGAAGGCGCTGCGCATGGCGCTGCAGACGCGCGAACAGCACATCCGCCGCGAGAAGGCCAACTCCAACATCTGTACCTCGCAGGTGCTGCTGGCCAACATGGCAGGCATGTACGCGGTGTATCACGGCCCGAAGGGCCTGCAGACGATTGCGTCGCGCATCCACAAGCTCGCCGCGATCTTCGCCGCCGGGCTGAAGGGCGCGGGCTACACGCTGCGCACCGCGCAGTTCTTCGACACGCTGGACATCGACACCGGCGACAAGACCACCGCGCTGCACGCCGCCGCCGTGGCCGCGGGCTACAACTTGCGCCATGTGTCGGACACCGCGCTGGGCGTGTCCTTCGATGAGAAGACCACGCGTGACGATGTGGTAGCGCTGTTCGGCCTCTTCGGCGTGAAGGCCGACGTGGCCGCGCTGGAAGCCAGCGTTGCGCTGCCCGCTTCGCTGCTGCGCACCGATGCGATCCTCACGCACCCGGTGTTCAACAGCCACCACACCGAGCACGAGATGCTGCGCTATCTGAAGAAGCTGCAGAATCGCGACCTCGCGCTCGACCACTCGATGATCTCGCTGGGCTCCTGCACCATGAAGCTCAACGCCACCAGCGAAATGATCCCGGTCACCTGGCCGGAGTTCGGCGACGTGCACCCCTTCGTGCCGCGCGAACAGGCTGCGGGCTACCTCGAGATGATCGACGGCCTCGCCGACTACCTGCGCGCAGTCACCGGCTTCCCGGCGATCTGCATGCAGCCGAACTCCGGCGCACAGGGTGAGTACGCCGGCCTCGTCGCGATCCGCCGCTACCACGAGTCGCGCGGCGACGCGCACCGCAACATCTGCCTGATCCCGAAATCCGCCCACGGCACCAACCCCGCTACCGCGCAGATGTGCGGGCTGGATGTGGTGGTGGTCGACTGCGACGAGAACGGCAACGTCGACGTCGCGGACCTCAAGGCCAAGGCGGAGCAGCACAAGGACAACCTCGCCGCGCTGATGATCACCTACCCCTCGACGCACGGCGTGTTCGAGGAAGCGGTGAAGGACATCTGCGCCACGGTGCACGCCTTCGGCGGCCAGGTCTACATGGACGGCGCCAACCTCAACGCGCAGGTCGGCCTCACCTCGCCCGCCACCATCGGCGCCGACGTCAGCCACATGAACCTGCACAAGACCTTCTGCATCCCGCACGGCGGCGGCGGCCCCGGCATGGGCCCGATCGGCCTCGCGGCGCACCTTGCCCCCTTCATGGCCGACCACGCCGTGAAGCCCACCGGCGCCGACGCACGGTCACACGCCGGCCAGGGCGCGGTCAGCGCCGCCCCGTTCGGCTCGGCGAGCATCCTCACCATCTCGTGGATGTACATCACGATGATGGGCGGCGAAGGCCTCAAGCAGGCGACCGAGTACGCGATCCTCAACGCCAACTACGTCGCCGCCAAGCTCGGCCTGCACTACCCGGTGCTCTACCGCGGCACGCACGGCCGCGTCGCGCACGAGTGCATCCTCGACATCCGCCCGATCAAGGCTGCCACCGGCATCACCGAGGTCGACATCGCCAAGCGCCTGATGGACTACGGTTTCCACGCGCCCACGATGTCCTTCCCGGTGGCCGGCACGATCATGGTCGAGCCGACCGAGTCGGAATCGAAGGGCGAGTTGGACCGCTTCATCGCCGCGATGACGCAGATCCGCGAAGAGATCCGCAAGGTCGAACAAGGCACGTGGCCCGCTGACGCCAACCCGCTCAAGCACGCGCCGCATACGCAGGCAGACGTGATGGTGGCGGAGTGGACGCGCGTCTATTCACGCGAAGAAGCAGTGTTCCCGCTGGCTTACGTTGCCGAGAACAAGTTCTGGCCGAGCGTCAATCGCATCGATGACGTGTATGGGGATCGGAATTTGTTCTGCGCGTGTGTGCCGATGGAGGAGTATTCGGCGTAATGGCCGGGGTGCTTCGGCTGTTGCAGTGACGCAGAAGGGCCG
Organism: Niveibacterium umoris; assembly: GCF_014197015.1. NCBI lineage: Bacteria > Pseudomonadati > Pseudomonadota > Betaproteobacteria > Rhodocyclales > Rhodocyclaceae > Niveibacterium > Niveibacterium umoris. Next base: position 140,129 of record NZ_JACIET010000004.1, on the reverse strand, counting down.
CCCGATGGGCGGCCCTTCTTCTTGATCTCTCACAGCGAGCCACGGCTAGCGGGCTACTTGGGATGACGATCGGCTCAACCGTATCTTGAGGATGTTAGGTCCATGAAGGACCAAATGGAGCAGCCCTGAATCAGTACCCTTGTGCGGACTCACGTAGAAGCCTGATTAGGTCATCCAGGTTTTTGCGGACCTCAATATCGAGCGACTCTGCCTCTATTCGCTCTAGTTCGTGCAGCCAATCTTTGGCGCAAACCAGACGTTCGAACTCTTGAGCATCCAGCGAGGCCAGGTCATGCACCAACTCCCCGTCATATGCCCCGCCAGCGTTGACGTCTCTGACAGTCAGCGCCAGCGCTACTGGCAAGACATGATTGAGAAAGAGCCGCTGCCGAACAGCTCTACAGAGATCCCACTCCGAAAGGTCCGTAATCTCGCAGGTGCGGACATCGCGGTACCACGCACCCAAAGATGACGTATCCCGCTCAATCGTATCGTGCGCTTGCTCGGCTTCCAGATCGCAGAATCTCATGTTCAAACTCCATAATCCCTGATCCCGGACGCAATCCTGTTCAATAACCGAATAGCTTGGCTCCACACGGCGCGAACATCCTATCTCATTAGGCCTTCCAACTTCCTGACGGCAGGCCGCAGGTTGCGGCTGGACGCAGCGAAGCCAAACGTCATTTTCAGCCGCCAACTCCTTGCCGAACCGCGTTGGCCGGGGTCCCGCCCCCGGCGGGCGTCTTACTTTCTGGCAACAGCACCAGAAAGTAAGCAAAGAGTGCCGCCCGGCGTTTGCGGTCAGGCGCGTTGCGCCTGACTTCCCTCGCGTGCTCGCGAAGTCGGGCGGCTGCGGAACTCGGCCCTACGGGCCTCAGACAGTCCTCGCCGTCGGCGCTACGCGCCGATGCCCCGACCCCGCTGCGCCACTCGGCGCTCTCGACGGGATCCAAGGTCAAAACCATCGCGACTTCACGGCCCGTCGGGTCTTCAGAGCCTGGGCACCAACGGTCAAACGTCGACGCATTTCCTTCCCCCTCTGAAACGCCGAGCAGCACAGGGGCGCCGGGTTCCGACGTGCGCAGCACGGCGGGGCCGAGGACTGTCCGAGCTCCGAGCGCAGCGAGGGCGAGTTCCGCAGGCCCCCGGCGTTCCGAGCAGCGCAGGGCACCCCGACAAAGTCGGGGCGTTGAAGCGGGGCGACTTTCTTTGGGTACTTTCTTTGTTCGCACAAAGAAAGTACCCCGCCCGCCGGGGCGGGACCCGGCTTGAGCGCGAAGGCCGGCACAAACCAGCAGCGCAAATCGCAGGCCCAAGCCGAGGGCGGGTTGGCTTTATCAACCTACGCCAGACCACCGCCGGCGCGGCGCGAGTCGTGGATGCGGCTAACCCGCACTACGCAACTGCCGACACGGCGACTTGAGCCCGCTCAACTCGCGCTCACCACCGCGACAGCCGAAGCTCGGCGCGCTTGGTACGCTGCCGGGCACACCGAGCCGCCGCCAGAGCGGTCGATCAGCGCCGTGCCGTCCGACCGGCAGCGGCCAAACACCGCGTAAATGAAAGCAGCCCCCATCCATGACTGATGTCGCCCGTGTGTCCGCCTTTGGCCGTCAGGCCGCCAACGTGGGTCGCGCCCTTCCGTTTTCGGAGAGTGTCGGCTCGCCGGACGAGCTGCCCGAAGCGCTCGCCACTGCGCTCAAGCAGGCGCTTGGCGACGACGCAGAGGACGTGCAACTGATCATCCACTCGCCCGCCTTTGCCACCGTAGGGCAGAGCAGTCCGGAGAATGTGTTCGCCTTGACGAGCACGCGCTGGATTCTGGTCGCCAAGACGGCCACTGGCACCGTGACAAGCACCGCCCCCTTCACCGCCGCAGCGGTCATCGAGCTGACAATGATCCTGCTCGGCGGGCAGTTGCGGATCGAGTCGGTAGGTGGCGCCGCGGGCTGCGCGGTGGGCTTCAACATGGTGTCGATCGATCTGTTCCGCGAAGCGCTGTTCCTCATCCTCAAAGGCGCGCCGCCGCCACGCCCCGCGGTCCCGTTGCGCGACGATATCGAAACAGAACAGGCGCGCTTGACGTTCAAGTTCCGCACCGCGCTGCAGGAGCAGATTCCAACCGGGTTTGCACTCCGCGACTTGTACAGCTGGAGCAGCGAAGTTTCGCCGTTCGCGCGGCTGCTGTTCATGAAGCCCGCCGCCCCGGCCGGGGTCGTGGCAGTGACCGATACCTGCCTGTGCGTGATTACCGACCCGCCAGCGGGCAAGGAGAAGCAACAGAAGGGCAAGTCGCCGCATGGCAAGATCGCGACTTACCTGCTGCGCCACCACGGGATTACGCTGCACGCGCCGGCACCCGCGAACAAGGGCGACGTCGTGTTGCGCCTCGCATTCGGCAACGGCGTGTGCGTCACGCTGCACGCACCGGCCCGTCAGGCGGGTGGCGTCGTCGCATTGCTCATGTCGGCTCTGTCACCCGACGCCTGAGCCGGCCCGCGCAGAGCCCCGGCGCCCCCCACGCATCATCCGCGATTCAAGCTCCGCCCAGAAGGCCGTGCGGCCCTCAGGGCGTCACGCTTTCCAGGGCTTGAGGGGCGGCTTTGGTGCCGGATCAATGACCACGCTGAATTTTCCGGACTTCGCGATGGCTGCCCGCCCGGCATCGTCGTTATCGGCATTCATCATTGCGCAAAGCGCTTCGTTGAAGGGATTCAAGGTGCCCGGCCCGTACACGCCGATGCAGCCAGCAAGGCATGTCGCCTCCGCCGGGTTGGCCCGTGCCGCATGCATCCAGTGTTTGCCGGAAACCCGCCAGGCGCCGAGGCTGGCATAGTTGGGAATCCACTCCTTGGTGACATAGGTACCCGCACGCAGCCCGTAGACATAGGGCGCCGCATCCGTCTCCTTGAACGCCACACCGAAACGCGCCACCTTGAATTCACGCGAGACCCGGCTGCCGTCTTCCGCACTACCATCGAGGCGCAGCACGTAAAGCGGCACCTCGTAAGCAGTGTCCGTCGCCACCGGATAGGCGATGAGCTTCACTTTGCCGGCGGTGACCGCGGTCAGCGTCGCCACGGCAGCGCGCAGTTCGCCACGTGCACGCCGCTTGAAATTGACTTTGACGGCATGGTTTGCGGCGATGTCTTCAAGCGAATAGAAGGTGCCGTCGGCCCCGTCTTCGAGTTGCACCGGTTTGCCATCGAGCAGCCACTCGTTCACTTGATAGCCTGCATCGGGCAGCGCAGTGAATAGCTGCTGGCCCCCAAGGGCGATGCGGAACGGTTCTGAAGGGTCGACCTTGCCATGCTTGCCGGCGCTCGGTTTGATCTGGAAGTCCTGCGCCACGAACACCACTTCAAGCGCATGCAGGCGGCAGTCGAACACGCCCTTGAGCGAAAAGCTGTCCTTGCCTTCCTGCACGGTTTTTCCGTCGAATTTCCAGTGCCCGACGCGGTAGCCGCTGGCAGCGCTTGCCTTGAAGGTCTGGCCCGACGCCCACGACACCACCAGAGGCTTTGCACCTGAAGCCGGGCTCAGCGTGCCGTGCGGATCGGGCGCCAGGCTGTTCGGCATCGTCTGCACCGTGTACGTGAGCGGCGCGAAGGTCACATTGACATGGGTGCTTCGCGCGATGCCGTTGATGCGGCAGGTGAGTGTCTTGCCGTCGACGTCGGGCCCGCGCCCCGGACTGTCGACCATTTGCCCGTTGTAGTACCAGCCGGACACAGTGCAGTTTGGGTCCGGGAACATCGCGACCTCGACGTCGGTGCCGGCCTCGAATTCGTCTTCAACCTGGCGCCCCTTCTCGTCGCGCCCCGCAAAGGCCACACGCCCGTTCGATCCGGCCTCAACGCTTACTTTGCATTTGCCCATGACATCCCCCCGGAAGAAGGCCGCCCGGCACCGGAAAACCGGCTACCAGCTTGCCGCCTGCATCTCTGTCGGGCGCAAAGCAGTATTGTTTGTTTCATTATGGGTCGAGAAACCCGCAGAGCAATCCGCGCGCTCTTCAAAGAGCATGCGTTCACAGAGAATCCGCAGGCTCCCCCGGCATCGCACTCAGTGCATCACAACCTCGACCAAACCGATGATTGCGAGAACCCACAGCAATCCGCCAAGCACGATCCAGAAAATGTTGGCTTTGCTGAAGGTGCTGTTCGATCGCCCAGCCGGATCGCCGCACGCTGCGTTGATCGCCCCCTGCGCCTGCACACCGAGCAAGGCAATAACGGGGATGCACACGAACGAGAGCAGATCGGCATACGGCGCCCATAGCCCCTTGGCGCTCATGCGGTCCATCATGTTGGCAAGGATCAGGAAAACCACCATCTGCGTGGCGATGGCCTGGCGTGGCCAGCGGTGCGCTACGCCGCGTTCCGCCGCCGTTTCGTCGACCGCGCGAAAGAGCGCGTGGACAAAGAAGACGCTGAATACCGCGCGCACGGCCGGCAATACCGACGCGCCAGTGGCCGTTTTGTAGCGTCGCCAATTGAGGTAGAACCAGAACACAACGTAGATGCCCAAGGTCGCCAGAAAGAGTGTCGTGAACTTGCGGGTCGATACGACATAGAAGGGGTGACGCGCCTCGATTGCGCTATCGGGCTCGACCACAGCGGCTTTGGGCGGTGCGTATATGTTTGCGTCCAATCCTTGCACTCCGTTTTCCAGTCATTGGAAAGGCATATGACAGCTGTGAAGACTGGCCGATCGCCCGTCTGTCTCAAGCATACCGATCGGCGCACCGCGATTGATATGCACATCCGCACGGCATGGGCAAGACGGAATCGCCACGTGGAAAACCGAACGCCGCGCCGCAATGCGCCTGAGGCGTTTGCGGCAATCCGGTACGCCCCAGCACCGCCTTACCAAGGATTGATGCGCCCGTAAGCGCGCCTGTCGACGCGCTACTCCGTGGGCTGTATCCGCCGATCGTCATAGGGTGCCCCGCCCCCGTCAGAAGGAGGAGCATCGAATGAGCCCTCAGCGCTGAACCGGCATACGCAGTTCGCAGGCGAGTCGTGCCGGATCGTCGGGGCGCGCGTCGGGGCTGATCACCTCAAGGAAGTGCCCGTCTCCGAGCCGCAGGCCACTTGCCGGCAGCCAATGCACCAGCAGGCGCCCCCAATGTGCGCCGAGCGCCGAGCGCGGTCCGTCGAAAGGGCTGCAGGCGTACAGGCCACCCAGCAGACGGCGCCGTGCGACGCGCGCGCTCCCCTCGCGCCAGCCGGGCGGCAGCACCACGCACAGGTCGTAACGGCAACGGTTGGACGGAGAGATGCCGGGGTCGTCGACGCCGATTCCGATCAGCGGTTGGCCGCCCAGCCCCGCAGCTTCAACCCACACCATAAAACGCCGCCAGGCCGGCTCGATCACCGCGTCGTAGGCACCGGTGACGCGAACGTAGGCAATGTCGATCGGTGCAAACTCACGCACGAGCAAGGTCGGCAGGCGATCCCGCGGCTCACTGTTCAGGAGGGCATCGTCCTCACGCAAAGCGCGCCACGCGCTGGCCGACATGCCGAAATGCTTGCGGAAGGCATGGGCGAAAGATTCTGCAGTGGCGAAGCCGACCCCGAGCGCGATATCACCGACCGTCGCGCTGCGGTCGTAACGCAGGCGGCTGGCGCCGTTCTCCAAGCGCCTGCGGCGCACATAAGCGTTTGGCGACTCGCCGGTCCACCCCTGGAAGACGCGCTGGAAGTGACAGGGCGAGTAGGCGGCGATCTCAGCGAGCGTTGCGAGCGACAGGTTTCCGCCCAGTCCGCTTTCGATGAAATCGAGCACCCGGTTCATACGCCGCGCGAGCGAATCGGCGGCTGGAAGGTTGTCGGTGCAGGCGGTGCTCACGGCGTGTAACGGTCACTCGAAGAAGGAAGACCGCAACAATATCGCAAGATCGGGCAGGCGTACGACGCTCTGCAACAGTGCACAGGTCGCCTGCCGGGCATAGCATCGTCCAACACAAGAAGGCCGGGCGCTCGCACCGGCCGCACCGGAGACGATCGCGATGTGTCGCACCCCTTTGCTGCTTCTGACGCTGCTATGCACCGCCTGCGGCGGCCCGCACGCCGAAGCGCCAGCGGCCGACCCCGGCAGCCCGGCCATCGACGAGGCGGGCGGCCTGCCCGCGGGCTACGCGCTGGTATGGTCCGACGAGTTCAACACGGATGGCCTGCCCGACCCCGCCAAATGGGGCTACGACACCCACCGCAACAAGCTCGGCTGGTACAACGACGAACGCCAGTATTACGCGGCAGAACGCGCCCGCAACGCTCGGGTGGAAGGCGGCCGGCTGGTGATCGAGGCGCATCGCGAAACGCTCGACCCCGCGAGCTTCCCCGACTACGGGGGTCAGGCCTACACGGCGGCGCGGCTGCTGTCGCGCAACGCGGGCAAGTGGACTTACGGCTTCTTCGAGGTGCGCGCCAAGCTCGCGTGCGGCCGCGGCACCTGGCCGGCAATCTGGATGCTGTCGGCGCCGCCCGCGACCCAGTGGCCGGACGATGGCGAGATCGACATCATGGAACATGTCGGCTACGAGCCGGGTGTGGTGCATGGGTCGGTTCACACCAAGGCCTGCTACCACAGCATCGGCACCCACAAGACCGCGCAGACGCGGTTCGCCGACGCCTGCGACGCCTTCCACCGCTACCAGCTGCTGTGGACGCCGCAGCGCATCACGATCGGCGTCGACGACCGCGCCTACTTCCAGTTCCGCAACGACGGCACCGGCGACCGCGCCACCTGGCCCTTCGACAAACCTCAGTACCTGCTGCTGAACATGGCGGTGGGCGGAACATGGGGCGGGCTCAAGGGCATCGACGACGCCGCCTTTCCGGCGAATATGGAAATCGACTACGTGCGGGTCTATCAACGGGAGGCCCAATGAGCGCGCCCAGAAAATTTCACAGGCTGGTGGCATTCGCCGCCGCCCTGCCGCTTTGTGTGCTCGCCGCGCCGGTGGCCATCCACATCGCGCCCGACACGCCGCTGATGGCGGTCAATCGTGACGTCACCGCGGGCTACAACTTCGGCAACTGGATGCAGATGGCCGAGTACGGCGAAGAGATGGGGCGCGAAGCGCCCCCGGCCGCGCTGCGCTTCCCCGGTGGCAATGTCGGCGACGAAACCGACTTGAGCGAGCACTCGCTCAACACTCTGGTATCGCTGCTGGGTCTGCTCAAACAGCCGCATCCCATTCCCTTGATGGTGCAGACCCGCGTGTTCCAGGCCAAGCCGAGTGAGGCACCGGCGGCCAATCGCCCGGAAGATGCCGCCGCCGCGGTGCGCATGGCGCAGGCACGCGGCCTGCGGGTGAAATACTGGGAGATCGGTAACGAACCCGACCTCTTCGCGGTTACCCGCGGCGACCCCAGCTGGACGGCGGAACGCTACTGCGACGTGTTTCGCGCGCAGGCGGCGGCGATCCGCGCGGTCGACCCGGCGGCGCGCATCGCCGGACCGGCGGTATCGGGCGCGGTGCCCGCCGCCACCACTTTTGCCGAACGTTTCGTTCACGAATGCGGTGATGTGGTCGACCTGCTCACCTGGCACATCTACCCCACGGAAGGCAACGGGCGCACCGACGACGCGCTTGCAACGGTGCGCAACGCGGACAGCGAGCTTCGTTACTACCGCGAACTGTGGGCCGACCCGGCGCGCAACCCGCGCGGTCACACCCGCAAGATCGGCTTCGGCGTCACCGAATTCGGGCTGTCGTGGCGCACCGACCGGCCGACCTTTCTGAGCGACATGCCGGGTGCGCTGTGGGCGGTGGAAACCGCGCTGCGTCTGGCCAAGGGCGGCGCCGAGGTGGCGCACTACTTTGCCTATCAGGGGGTGGTGAATCATGGCCTGCTCGACACTGCCGGCGCACCGCGCCCCACCTTTTACGGCTTCCGCATGCTCAACGCGCTGCGCGGCGAATTCGTCGCCACGCGCAGCGCCGATGCTCAGGTGTGGGCCCATGCGGCGCGCGAAGGCGAAACCTTGCGTGTGCTGATCCTCAACAGCGCCGAGGCGCCGCGCGACATCGCTGTGGATGCGGGGGGCTGGTCGGTGCTGGATGGCCGGCAATTCGTTGCCGACACGGTGGATCAGGAGGCGCCGCCCGCATCGATGGCGCCGGGGCCGGTGCTCCATCTCGCCCCGCACTCGATGTCGCTGCTTACGTTCAAGCGTCCGTGAAACGCGACTCGCTGTCCGCGCGGCGGCTTCCTGACAACACGCCACCCGCTGCGTCCTATCCCTCGCATTCCATCACTTTGCGAGGAGGGCGCAGATCATGCGCAGCGTTGTCATCCGATCGATCGTTTTCAGTTGCTTCTGCGCCGCGCTGACATCGGCGCCGGCAGTGCATGCCGGGGACGCCGAAGACAGACTGCCCGGTCTGTCGCCGTGCGCGGCGCCATGCCAGCCCGCCGATGAGTTGATCACCCATCCTGACAACGGCAAGGCGTTGCTGGTGCGCGAGGGCAGCGTGCTGACGCAATTCCACTACGACGCGCACGGCGAACTGACGGAGGTCAGCAATTCGGAAGGCGCGCACTTCCAGCTCGACTACGACGGAAAAAAGCAGATCCGCACGCTGCGCATGCTGTCCGACGGCCGCCCCGCGCAGCTCATGCGCTTCGACTACAACCGCTCAGGCAAGCCGGTTCGCATCGAACTGGTCGGCGTGGGGCTGATCCGCGTGCGCTACGACGCGTCGGGAGAGATCGCCTCGGTCGATTCGCCCCAAGGCGCGCGGATGGCGCTGCAGATTACCCAAACCTTCCAGTCGCTGCTCTCGGTGACTCGCCCCCGCTGTGCGGTGCGCGCTACGACCGCGAACTGGCCGGGGCGGCCGCGATCAGGGCTTTGACAGTCTCGCCTTGGCGTCTTCGAACCCGCCGTAGTTCTCGACCTTGGTGTAACCCATTTCCCGCATCGTCTTGAGCGCGATGTCGGCGCGACGCCCGCTGCGGCAATAGAGCACCACCGGGGCGTCCTTGCTCGGCACCAGCGCCGTGATCTTTGTGGCGACCTGGTCATGCGGCAGGTTCAACGCCCCCTCGACATGGCCGGTGGCGAATTCTTCCGGCGTGCGCACGTCGATCACCACCGGGCTGACTGCAAGGGCGATGCCGAGCCACGCCGCAGCAAACATGCCACAACCTGACCGGGCCAGAAAACGTCGTCGGTTCATTGCGTGCTCTCCCTTGAAAACAATCCGCTCGTGGTGGATCGCTGAATTGCTCACTTTATCAGCGCCGGGCAGCGAATCCGCCCCAACACGACCGAGCATTGGACTGCAGCCTCGCGACTGTCGGCATCCAGCGCTTGCGCGCAGCCCGCGCCAGCGGTGCGGCAGTCGCTGCAGCAATCTGGCGTGTGACGACCCGCTGGGCCGAAAACCCGATCGGGTGGATAGCTTGCAGCCGACAGGCTCAAGTCGGCGCGCGCGCGACCGCAAATGCTGATGTGAACCCATGGTTTCCCCGCTCCGCGCTGACCCTCCTGACCGCAATCACCGGCGCGGCTGAGGCGGCCTGCGCCGGCCGTTACGAGATGCCGATCACACACCTGGGCTACGCAGCCTACCGCGACGCCCAAGGCAATCTCGCCGGATACATGATCGACGAGATGCGGGAGCTTGCACGCCGAAGCGGCTGCGTCATCGAGGCGGCGGACTACCCGGTGGAGCGCATCCGAGTGATGAGCACCAAGGGCCAGGTCTCGGTGAAAGGCTTTACGTCGCTCGACGGCCCGGTGGCGCCGCCGATGTACTGGGTGCCCACCTTGCAGCAGGACGTTCGGCTCCTGGTGCGGCGCGATCGCGCGCCCGCAGACCCGAGCTTTGACGCCGCGATGCGGGCGCCGGGCCTGGTGATCGGCGTGGTCCGCGGCCTTTACTATGGCGATGCCTTCGATGCGCTATTCGACGCACTGCCGGAGGCGCGGAAGGATATTTCGGCAACGATGGACGACCTGCTGCGCAAGCTTGCGGCCGGCCGCATCGACGCCTCGCCGTTGCTGCCGGTGGAATACGTCAAGTGGCTGCGGGATCAGCACCTCGAGCACCAGTTCATTTCGTTGCCGTTCTCGCGTGATGGCACGCTGACAACCGGCTGGAAGTTCTTTTCTCCGCCGATCGCGCCCGGCGACCTGAAGCTGTTGATCCGCGCAGCCGAATCAATGCGTGACGATGGCACCGACCTGAAGCTGATCATGCATTATCTCGGCCCCGACGAAGCCCGCACGACCGTCCGCATCGCGCCGCCCCGCTGACGGAAAGCTGGCATTGCACACTCGCCGGTGCGATAGTGCGCGTCCCTGCCGACGCCGCCCCGCCACCATGCGCCGACTGCGCTTCGATTCGCCTTACCTGCTGCTCTTGCTCACGGTGCTGTTCTGGTCCGGCAACTGGGTGGTCGGCCGCGGTTTCCGCGGGCAGGTGCCGCCGGTCGCGCTGGCCTTCTGGCGCTGGACGATCGCGTTCGCCTGCACCCTGCCCTTCGCCTGGCCCCATCTGCCGCAGATCGGCACCGCACTGCGGCAGCATGCGGGCATCCTTGTGCTGCTCGCGCTGCTCGGCATCACCGGCTACAACACCCTGACCTACATCGGCCTGCAACACACCACCGCCACCAACGGGGTGCTGCTCAATTCCTTCATTCCGATCGTGATCATCGGCCTGTCGTGGGCCTTCCTCGGCAAGCGGCTTTCGCCGCGCGAGATCGCCGGCGTGCTGATTTCGCTGGGCGGCGTCACGGTGATCGTCGCGCATGGCGACCCGGCCACGCTGGCCACGCTGTCGCTGAACCCCGGCGATCTGTGGATCATGGTCTCGGTGTTCGTGTGGGCCGGCTACACCCTGCTTTTGCAGTTCCGCCCCGCCGGGCTGCACCCGATGGCGATGCTGGCGATCCTGACCGCGATCGGCGTGATCACGCTGGCGCCGGTGTATGCGTGGGAACTGGCGCAGGGGCGCACGATCCACGCAACGCCCGCGGCACTGGCTGGCGTGCTCTACACCGGCATCTTCCCTGGCTTTCTCGGCTACGTTTTCTGGAACCGCGCGGTGGCGCAGGTCGGTGGGCCGGTGTCCGGACTCTTCATCCACCTGATGCCGGTGTTCACGCCGCTGCTTTCCGCCGTATTCCTCGGCGAGACACCGCACGCCTACCACTTCGCCGGCATGGCGCTGATCCTCGGTGGCATTCTGCTCACCACGCTGCGCCGCGCCTTAAAATGAGCCCACTTCTTACTGGAGCCTGTGCATGAGCACTACTTTCCTCGTCCTCACCGCGCTCGGCGACGATCGCCCCGGCCTCGTCGAGCAACTCGCTGCCGCGATCAGCAGCCACCGCGGCAACTGGCTCGAATCGTCGATGGCGCATCTGGCCGGCAAGTTCGCCGGCATCGTCGAAGTCTCTGTTCCCAGCGAGGAAGTCGGCGCCTTGCGGCAAGCGCTGGCGGGGCTGAGTGCACTGAAGGTGACGGTGGAGGAAGCCAACGCCGGTGCCGAATCCCACAAGGGCCGCCGCCTGACGCTATCGCTGGTCGGCCACGACCGCATCGGCATCGTGCGCGAAGTCTCGCAGGTGCTGGCGCGGCATGCGGTGAACGTCGAGGCGCTGAACACTTTCACCGCCAGCGCGCCCATGTCGGCCGAGGTGATGTTCCATGCGCAAGCCGAACTGCAGGCGGGGGAGGATCTGGATGCCCGAGCGCTGAAGAGCGACCTCGAGCGCATTTCCGACGACCTGATGGTCGACATCACGCTCGACGAAGTCGTGAAGATCTAAGCCAGCGTTCCGGGCCAACCCGGAAACAAACGGGGCGCGGGTGTAAATGCACACCCGCGCCCTGCTTCGCTTTGTTGCCGCAATCGATCAGTGCTCTGCCTGTGCCTTCGGCAGCACCAGATTCAGCAACACCGCCAGCACACCACACAGGCTGATGCCTTGCAGGCTGAAGCTACCGATATGGACACCGAGCCCGCCGATGCCGGTGACCAAGGTGACGGACACGATGCACAGGTTGCGCGGGTTCATCAGCTCGACCTTGCCGTCCATGATCGTCTTGAGGCCGATGCCGGCGATCGAACCGAACAGCAGCATCATGATGCCGCCCATCACCGGCATCGGAATCGTCTGCAGCAGCGCGCCGAATTTGCCGACGAAAGCCATCAGGATCGCGAAACCGGCGGCCCAGGTCATCACGACCGGGTTGTAGTTCTTCGTCAGCATCACCGCGCCGGTAACTTCGCCGTACGTGGTCACCGGCGGGCCGCCGAACAGGCCGGCGACGTTCACGGCGAGGCCATCGCCGAGCAGCGTGCGGTGCAGGCCGGGCGAGTCGGTGTAGTCCTTGCCCACGACGGAGCCGATCGCGAGGATGCCGCCGACGTGTTCGACGATCGGCGCGATCGCGACCGGGATCATGAAGAGGATCGCGGCGATGTTGAACTCCGGATGGCCAAACTGGGGCAGTGCCAGCCACGGTGCGTCGATCACCTTCTGGAAGTTCACGATGCCAAGGAACAGCGACACCACATAGCCGACCGCCACGCCGACCAGAATCGGCACCAGCTTGAGCAGGCCCTTGGCGCGGATCGCGGTCAGCATGGTCGCCACCAGCGAAATCGCAGCCACGGCCAGCGCGGTGCCGTAGGGCACGACCTGTGCGTCACCCGCCTTGCCGGACGACATGTTCACCGCTACCTGAGCAAGCCCGAGGCCGATCACCATCACCACCGGGCCGATCACCACCGGCGGTAGCAGCTTGTGGATGAAATCCACGCCGCGCCATTTCACCAGCCCCGCGGCGACGTAGTAGAAGAAGCTGGCCGACGCGAGCGCGCCGAGCGTGGCCGGCATGCCCCATGTCTGCACCGAGTAGATCACCGGCGCGATGAAGGCAAAGCTCGATCCGAGGTAGATCGGCACCTGGCGCTTGGTACAGACCTGAAAGATCAGCGTGCCGACGCCGGCACCGAGCAGCGCAAGACTGGGGTTGAGGCCGGTGAGCAGTGGCACCAGTACGGTGGCGCCAAAGGCAACGAAAAGAATCTGGGCGCCGGACAGCGCGGTGCGCCAGACGGGCTCGGGGGTAGCGGACATGCGGGGGGCCTTTCCGGGTGACGGAGGTGGGATAGAAAATCGGCCGCGGGTGGCGGCCGATGCGGGGGTCAGAGCTTGGTGCCGAAGATCTTGTCTCCGGCATCGCCAAGGCCGGGAATGATGTAGCCGTGCTCGTTGAGGTGGCTGTCGATTGCGGCCGTGAACACATGCACGTCCGGGTGGGCGGCGTCGAGCGCGCGTATGCCTTCGGGCGCCGACACCAGCGTCAGCGCGGTAATGTGCTGGCAGCCGTTGCGCTTGAGCATGTCGATCGTCGCGATCAGCGAGCCGCCGGTCGCCAGCATCGGGTCGATGATCCAGGCACTGCGCTCGGCCAGGTTGCCGACGAAGCGCTCGAAGTAGGGCTCCGGCATCAGCGTCTCTTCGTTGCGGGCGATGCCGACCACCGACACTTTCGCACTCGGCACCATGTCCAGCACGCCGTCGAGCATGCCGATGCCGGCGCGCAGGATCGGCACAACAGTCAGCTTCTTGCCCTTGATCTGGTCGATCTCGACCGGGCCTGCCCAGCCTTGAATCGTCACCCGTTCCAGTTCGAAGTCCTTCGCGGCTTCGTACGCAAGAAGGCGCGCCAGTTCCGCAGTGAGTTCGCGGAACTTCTTGGTGCTGATGTCGCCTTCCCGCATCAGGCCGATCTTGTGTTTGACGAGCGGGTGTTTGACTTCGACGACAGGCATGGCGACTCCGGGGAATGCGACGGGTGGAATGCCCGCAACGATAGGCGATTGCGCCGGCGGGCGCTCGCGATCAGGTCAACCGCGGCAGGCGATTCAGCGCTTGCCGCCAATCAGGCCGGCAGCACCGATGACGATGAGGATCAGGGGCCACCAGGTGCCCATCTGATGGAACAGCTCCTTGAGCTGGAAGAGGCCCAGGTTGTTGAGGAGAAACAGCAGGCCAACGACGATCAGGACGATCGGACCGACACGGAATTGCATGGGAGACTCCAGAGTACGATAGCCCGCACTGTGCCGCGCCACGGCGCACGCCGCAAGTGGCGTGCATCCGGGCGCGCGCCGTTCATGTTGCGCTGTCGGCGAGCGTGCGCAGCCGCGCCAGGCCGCCGTCGAAGTCCGGCCCGACCATGCGGTCCATCAGGAGCCCGAACCAGCGCAGGATCGGGTTTCCACCCATCTCGCCCTGCATCGACCAGGTCACCCGTGTGCCCTTGCCGTCGGGCACCAGCAGCAGCTCGCCAGTATTGGTGCCGCCCTCGAAGTCAGGAAACTCCAGCCGGTAGGCGAGCCGGCGCGGCGCGTCGGCTGCGGTGAAGGTCATCCTGCCGTTGCCTTCGCTGTGGCTCTCCCAGGCCCACGCTGCGCCCGCCCCCCGCTCGGCGCCGGAATAGCGCATCTTCATCGCCGGATCGCGCTGGTTCCACACCGTCCAGCGCGCCCATTCCCTGGGGCTCTCGATCAAGGGCCAGATCTTCTCGGGCGGACTCGCAAACATCACTGTGCGCGATACCGCGTAGCGGGCAGGAAGGAACCAGCCGACACAGACAAGCAGCACGGCCACCAGCGCAAGCCCGGCCATCAGTCGAATCAGTATTCGCATCATCAGCTCCGGAGTGTCGAAACCCTCAGGATAGACGCCATGCGGCACCGCTTGAAGCACGGATCCGCCGCGCGCAAAGGTTTGCCTGAAGCCTCAGGACTGCATGGATTCGCCCCCCCGGTTCGCCCCCAACTTGCAGCAGCCTGAGCCGGGGCCTAACATGGCGCCCCTCGCGCTGCAGCAAATGCAGACAAATCAAGTGGATAGCAAACGCATGAGTGTTTACGCACTGGACGATCACTGCCCGCAGCTGGGCGAGGGCGCATGGATCGCCGAGAACGCAACGGTCATCGGATCGGTGACCCTGGGCCGCAACGTGAGCGTGTGGTTCGGCGCCACGCTGCGCGGCGACAACGACCCGATCACCATCGGCGACAACAGCAACATCCAGGACGGTTCGATTCTGCACACCGACGACGGCGTGCCGCTGACGCTGGGCGCCAACGTCACCGTCGGCCACATGGTGATGCTGCATGGCTGCTCGATCGGCGAGGGCTCGCTGATCGGCATCAACGCGGTGGTGCTCAACCGCGCAGTGATCGGCAAGCATTGCCTGATTGGCGCCAACACGCTGATCCCCGAGGGCAAGGTGATTCCGGACCGCTCACTGGTGGTTGGCACGCCCGGCCGCATCATCCGCGAACTGAGCGACGACGAAGTTGCGGCGCTCGAACGCAGTGCCGCCGGCTACGTGCGCAACGCCACCCGCTACGCCAGCGGCCTGCGCAAGATCGGGTGATACATCCGCTCACAGGCAGCGGCGGCGAGGGCTGCTATGCTGGGATCAACCTGTCACGGAGCGTCACGATGAAGCCGATACGCAATTGCCTGATCCTTGCGACCGCGCTGGCCCTGCCGGCTTTCGCGCAAAGCGCGCCGGTCGCGGCGCCAACGCCAAGCGTCCCGACGATCGACCTCAGCGTCGAGAGCAGCCGTTCCGCAGTGAACGACCTGCAGCGCGCAGTGGTGTTCATCGAGGCGACCGACGCCAACCTCAACACGCTGAACAAGAAAGTGAACCAGGCCATCGCGCAAGGCGTGTCGATCTCGAAGACCGCGCCGGCGGTGAAAGTGAGGTCCGGCAACAGCAGCACCTGGCCGACCTACACCCGCAACACGCAAAAGATCGAGGGCTGGCGCGCGCGTTCGGAACTGGTGCTGGAGAGCAAGGACAGCGCGGCGCTGTCGGAGTTGCTCGGCAAGCTGCAGGGCGAACTGGCGCTCGGCCAGATCAGCTTCACGCCGTCGCCGGAAACGCGCCGCAAGGCCGAAGACGAAGCCATCGTCGATGCAATCGCAGCCTTCAAGGCACGCGCCGAACTGGCGGCCAATGCGCTTGGGCGCAAGTACCGCATCCGCCAGTTCGCGATCAACACCAACCAGAATTTCCGTCCGACACCGATGCCGATGGCGCGCGCTGCGGTGATGAGCGCGGCGGCGGACTCCACGCCGCCCGCAATCGAGTCGGGCGAAACGCAGATCAGCGTCACCGTGACCGGGACGGTGGAGTTGCAGTGATCGCACTGATCCAGCGCGTGCTGCATGCGTCAGTCGTGGTCGAGGGCGAAACCGTCGGCGAGATCGGCCCCGGGCTGCTGGCGCTGGTCGGTGTGCGCCCGGAGGACGACGAGAAAAGCGCGGCGCGCATCATCGAACGCATCCTCGGTTACAGGGTATTCAGCGACGACGCGGGGCGCATGAACCGCTCGCTCGCCGACACTGCCGGCGGCCTGTTATTGGTGCCGCAGTTCACGCTGGCCGCGGACACCCGCAAAGGCACGCGCGCCAGTTTCACCTCAGCCGCGGAACCCACGCGGGCGCGTGAATTGTTCGACCACGCGGTGTCACTCGCCCGCGGCACCCATGCGAAGGTGGAAACCGGTCGTTTTGGCGCCGAGATGGCGGTAAGCCTGACCAATCATGGCCCGGTTACGTTCTGGCTGGAATCCTGACGTGGCATTTGCAGCGCGCGGCCCTGCCCTGTTTCTGATGCTGATCCTGCTGGCGGCGTGTACGACTTCACCGCCAAGAACCACAACCGCCCCAGCGCGAGATCTCACGCGCTTGCCCGACGCAAGCATGGGCAACGACGTGGTGGTGTTCGCCGTGAGTCTGGTCGATACCGGCTACCGCTTCGGTGGACGCAACCCGGAAGCCGGCCTTGATTGCAGCGGCATGGTCAGCTACGTGATGGAGCAGGTGGCGGGCGTGCGGCTTCCCCATAACGCGGCAGAGATTGCCGCGCGCGCACGGCCGGTGGATCGAGAAAAAATGCGGCCTGGCGATCTGGTGTTCTTCAACACGATGCGGCGACCCTTCTCGCACATGGGCATCTACATCGGCGACGGTCGCTTCGTGCATGCGCCGTCGACGAACGGTGCGGTCCGCATCGAACGCCTCGACACCGCCTACTTCGCGCAGCGCTTCGACGGTGCGCGGACGCTGCTGGACTAGCGCACGCTTTCGACCAGCGCACGCAGGTGCTGCGCCGGGATCGCGTAAGTGATGCCGGAGGGTTGCGTCAGCGCGGTTTCTTTGCTGCCTTTGACGAAGACCATATTGACGACCGCGAGCACCAGGCCGGTATCGGGATCGTAAAGAGGGCTGCCGCTGTTTCCGGGGTACGCGGTCGCATCCAGTTGCAGAACCGGAAAGGCCCCTTCACGAATCCGCTTGATGGCCTGCGGGTTGAGTTGCGAGCCGTGTTCAGTAGGCAGCACGACCGGCGTGATCGACGCGACGATGCCCCGGTGCGTTGCGCGGTTGAGCCCCAGCGCGCCAATGATGGGGAAGCCGGTAAATGCGATCGCCTGCCCCTCCCGCGCATGCATGCCGTCATCAAGCGTCAGCGCCGGAAAACTCACCCCGTGCGGAAACTTGAGCAAGGCGAGATCGTGCATCGGATCGCTCCCGACCTTGGTGACCTTGGCCGCCTTCTGCTCGCCTGCGCTGCCGAAGGTGACCACGATGAGTTCTTCAAAGTGCTCGTTGTCCAGCGTCGCGGGCACGACGTGGGAATTGGTGGCCACAAGGGAACCGTCGCCGACGACGAAGCCGGTGCCCAGCAAACGGAACTGCGGGGTCCGATCGCGCTGCATGGTACCGACAGCAACGATCGAGGGCTTGATCCGTTGCACCGTCTCGACCAGGTCGGCGCGCGCGGACGGCGGCGCAAGCGTCAGCGCCGCGCAGAGCGCGATTAGGGTTTGCCTAACGCATCGCAATGATCGGCGAGGGTGCAACCATGTTGGCATCAAACGGGTGGCTGGCACGACGGAACATGCCGTAGATGCGTTTGACATAGTCGACAGTCTCCCGATACGGCGGGATGCCGCGGTAACGATCGACCGCTCCCTCACCCGCGTTGTAGGCCGCAAGCGTCAGCAGAACGTCGCCGCGGTAATACGCCAGCAGCCAGCGCAGGTAGGCCAGACCGCCCTTGATGTTCTGCGACGGGTCGTAGATGTTGTGCACCTTGAAGCGCTGCGCCGTTTCCGGAATCAGCTGCATCACACCGTATGCATTGCGCGGGCTGCGCGCGAGCGATTCAAAATTGGATTCGGCCGCGGCCACGGCGAGCGCCAAACGCGCATCAATGCCGTATTGCGGCGCGAGCAGGCGGATCAGCTGCGCGATGCGCTTCTTGTTCGGCGCCAGGCCAGTCAGCACGGCATCCAGGTCCGCTTCATCAGAAGCCACGGGGTCGTTGCGGCTGACCACAGGCCGAGGATTCATGCAGGGCGGCAATACGCCCGCCGATGGGCCGAAGAATCGCTGGGCGCCCTGGGCAGGTTCGAATCCTGCAGCAGCGGCACGCGCCATCAGGGTTGCGGCGATGCGGTCGTCCTGCTCGACACCGCGCCCCTTGCCGTACATCCAGGCCAATGCAAACAAGCCTTCCGGGTCGCCGTACCGGGCCGCGTCACAGTAGAGCTCCACCGCACGCATCGAATCCTGCGGCATGCCCTCGCCGTGCTCGTACTGAGTGCCCAGAGCAACCAGCTGGCGCGCAAGCATCGCGCGTGGATCCGCCAGAACCGTCTCGCTTGGCTCGGCGGAAACCGCGCTGGAGAACGCGACGAGGAGGACGCAAAAGAGGGAGCGCATCGACCATGCCTCGTCGCGGCCAACAGGCCTCAGAGCCTCCAGAGTCGCGCGCCGGCGGCGGCAACCGCGGCGGGGTCGTAGAAGCTCTTCACATCGGAGAACACACCACCTTTGACCAGCTTTGACGTAAGACTGGCGACTCCCATGTCCGCGTAGGACTTGTGACAGACCGCCGCAACGATCGCTGAAGCGGCTGCGGGCAACTGCTCCCAGGGCGTCAGGGACACGCCGTACTCGTGCTCGGCTTCATGGCTCTCGGCGATCGGATCATGCACATGCACCTTGACGCCGAAGGTCTCCAGTTCGCGGATGACGTCGATCACCTTGCTGTTGCGCAGGTCGGGACAGTTTTCCTTGAAGGTCAGACCAAGCACGATGACGTCGGCCCCTTTGACCGGCAGGTCGTTGGCGATCATCTCCTTCACGGTCTGCTCGGCAATGTACTTGCCCATGCCATCGTTGATGCGACGCCCTGCGAGGATCACCTGCGGGTGGTAACCCAGCTTGTCGGCCTTGTGCGTCAGATAGTAGGGATCGACGCCGATGCAATGCCCACCGACCAGGCCCGGGCGGAACGGCAGAAAGTTCCACTTCGTTCCGGCTGCCTTGAGTACTTCGAGCGTGTCGATGCCGATCTTGTGGAAGATCAGGGCGAGTTCGTTCATCAGCGCGATGTTGAGGTCACGCTGGGTGTTTTCGATGACCTTGGCCGCCTCGGCAACCTTGATGCTGGATGCCGGGTACACGCCGGCGGTGATCACCGCGCCATAGAGTTCCTGCACCTTGCTCAAGGTCTCCGGCGTGTCGCCTGAAACGACCTTGACGATGCGGGTGAGCGTGCGCTCCTTGTCGCCCGGGTTGATCCGCTCCGGGCTGTAGCCAACGAAGAAGCCTTCTTTCCACTTGAGCCCCGAATGCTTCTCGATGATCGGAATGCACACTTCTTCGGTCGCGCCGGGATAGACCGTCGATTCGTACACGACAATCGCACCCGGCTTGAGATTCTTGCCGACCGACTCCGACGACTTCACGAGCGGCGTGAAATCCGGCTGGTGCGCATCATCCACAGGCGTGGGTACTGCCACGATGATGAAGTCCGCTTCCGCGATCACCTTCGGGTCGGTGTGACAACTCAAGTGCGTCGCGGCACGCAAATCCTCGGATGAGACTTCACCGGTCGGGTCTACAAAGTTGCGATAGGACGCAACCTTCTGCTCCGAAAGGTCAAAACCGAGAGTGCGATATTTCTTTCCAAACTCGACGGCGAGCGGCAGGCCCACATAGCCCAGTCCGATGACGGCAACGGTAGTCATGATTTGTCCAGATGCGTTCGTTGTATTGCGAGTTCAGAGCGTCTTCATCAGTGCCGCAGCGTCACTGTGAAGCGTTGAACCTTCAGGTGTGATCTTAAGTACGGCATCGACTTCGTTCTTGGCGGCCGCCTTGTCCCCGGCCATTGATAGCGCCCGTGCCAGGTTCAGGCGAATCGTCATGTTGTTGGGCGCCCCGGCAACTGCCTTCCGCAAGACATCTACAGCCGGTTTGGTTTGGCCGGCATCGAGCAGCAACTGCGCCTTGGTGTCGAGGATCGCTGGATTGTCAGGCGTGAGCTGAAGGGCCTGATCGATGTACGACATCGCTTTCGGATCTTTCAGCTTGCCGCTGACCCATCCGAGGTTGTTCAAAGTCACCGCGTTCTTCGGATCAATTTCCAGCAAGGCGCGATAGGCCTTCGCAGCACCTTCGTAATCCTTGGCCGAGAGCGCGCGCTCTGCCAGATAGGAACGGAATCCGACATCCTTGGGATTCTGATTGAGCCACGCCGCAGCAAGCTTGTCGGCCTCTGCCCGCTGCCCGGCTTCGAACAAACCCCCGTGGTACTTTGCGACAACCATCGAGGATTTGCCGAGTTCATAGGCTTTTGCATACGCCTTGTTCGCCTGCGGCCAGTCCTTCACCTGCGCGTAGGCATCAGCCTCATAGAGCCAGCCGATGGCTTCCTTGGGATGCTGTTTCTGCACTTCGCGAGCAATCGTGACCGCTTCGGCGGTATTGCGCTGTTCGATCTTCAGCGTCACCAGGCGCTGCTGTGCCTCGATCATGTCCGGCTTGATCCGCAAGGCTTTGCGCAGACTGTCTTCCGCGCCCGGGATGTCTTTACCCAATCGCTGGAGGTCGGCGAGCATCACCAAAGGAGCGGGCAACTGCGGCTGCAGCGACACTGCCTTCTGCATCGTCACGATTGCCTGGCGCGTATCACCGGCTCGCGCCTGTGCACGTGCGGCAACGGCCTGCACATCGGCATCGGCCGGGAATGCCGCGGCAACCTCCTGAGCCGCAGTGAGCGCGGCCTTGTTGTCACCCATCCCAAGCAATAGCTCAAGAAGCGCAATCTTCGGCGCAGCAACGCCCGGGTTCGCTGTGATGGCCTTGTCGAGAATCTTGCGGATCGCCTCGGGCTTGGCGCCGCTCTCGGACATCTGGCGTGCCAGAAGCAGGTACGCTTCGACCGCCTTTGGCGTTTTTTCGATGATTTTCTCGAACCGGGCACTCGCTGCAGCAGCGTTGCCGGTAGCCATGTCCAGTCGCGCAAGGTTCATCGCAGCCGCCAGGTATCCCGGATCAAGCTCAATCGACTTCTCGAAGGCCTTGCGAGCGCCATCGTTGTCCTTGCCCGCCATCTGGACGCCACCGAGCAGGTTGTAGCCCATTGGGTTCTTGGGGTCGCGCTCTATTAGGCGATCTACGACCGCGCGTGCCTTTGGAATATTCCCCGATCGCAAATAGGCCATTACCAGGGTGACTTCGGCGTCGGTACCAGAATCCTCGATCGAAGCCGCTGCTTCCAGATCTCGCATGCCAGCATCGATTTCGCCGCGCGCCAGACGCGTGACGCCAAGTCTCAACTTCGAGGCAGCATCCTTTGGATCCATTGCCGAGGCTTTGGCGAAAAGCTCGGAACTACGATTGAAATCTCCGTTCTGAAGTGCCGCCTGACCGGCAAGCATCAGCGTTTCGCGATCCGGGTCCTTAGCGAGTACCGGTGCGAGCGTCTCATATGCCCTCACGGGATCCTTGGACGCGAGGAGCGCACGCGCGAGCAAGCGGCGCGGACCTGGTGAATCCGGCGCCTTGGAGACGAGTTTCTCGAAATTCGCCTGGGCCTGGACGTAGTCATGGAGGCGCATATGTGCAACGCCAGACAACATGACCGCAGGCAGAAATTCCGGCGCAACCTTCAGGACTTGCTGCGCAGCGTCGCGTGCCTTCTCGTTTTGCCCCTGATTGATGGCAACCACCCCTTCCATGTGGCGGACCAACACGTGTCCAGGAGCGATCTTCTTCGCGGCGGCAACGGCGGCGTCCGCCTTATCGAACTGCTTTTGTCCGATGTAAATCTGCGCCTCACGCAGCCGCGGAGGAACGGCCTGCGGACGCAGCTTGATTGCGGTATCGAGGTCGGCGATCGCTTCATCCTGTTGGCCCTGCGCCAACTTGAGTTCGGCCCTCAAGGCAATTGAGTCGTAGTCAGCAGGATTGCGTTTGATCGAATCATCGAGTATCGAAATGGCGGCGGGCAGCTCATGCTTGGCGGCCTTGATCCGGGCAAACGCCATTGCGGCGGGCGGAAAACCCGGCGCTGCATCAAGTGCTTCACGCATCGAAGCTTCTGCGCGCTCCATCTGATTGAGCATCAGATAGGCATCAGACAGAGCCGCCGCAACCGCTGCCTTGGCCAATGGTTGCTGCGGTTTGAGGGAACCGAACTCGGTAACCACCTGCTGAGCCTTGTCCAGCGCTACCATCGCGCGCGCCAGCGGAACCGCAACATGCTCGATCGGATACCCAGCATCGAGCGCCTTGCGCAGTTCCTTCTCTCCCCCGGGTGCATCGCCACTTTCCAACAGGATCCTGCCAAACAGGAAACGTGCTTCGGCCAGCCCCGGATTCTTCTGAAGCGCGTTCTTCAACTGGATCGTCGCCGCATTGGTGTCACCCTTGGCTATGTACTCACGCGCCGAGGTGAGCATCTTCTCTGGGCTCTCACCGCAACCAGCAATCAGAGCACATGCCAGCAGCGCAGCCAGCAGGGTCGATACGCAAGACTTGTTCATGGGTTTTCCTGTGGTGTCAGACCGGGTCTTTCTTCAACCCGAATCGATTCATCAGATCGTAAAGTGTCGGACGACTGATTCCGAGGACTTCCGCCGCACGTGCGATGTTGCCGTTCACCCGCGCCAACACGCGCACCACTGCACGTCGCTCAGCCTCGTCACGGACCGCGCGCAAGTTCAGGGCATCCAGATCTTCGTCTGGAACATTGAGGCCAAGATCGTCCGCCGTGATGCGTCCAGCGTCTGCCATGATCACCGCGCGCTTGATGCAGTTCTCTAGCTCGCGAACGTTCCCTGGCCAACGATGTGCTGCCAGTGCGGCCAGCGCATCATCAGTAAGCACCATGGAATTCCTGCGGTGCTCCGTCGCGAACCGCTGAACGAACGCGTGCGCCAGCAACATGGCGTCGCCATCGCGATCACGTACCGGCGGAATGTCGACAACAATCTCAGCCAGCCGGTAGAAGAGATCCTCGCGAAACCTTCCCTGTGCGATCAAAGATTTCAGATCCTGGTGGGTCGCGCAGACAATTCGCACGTCCACGGGAATTTCCTCGCGCCCGCCAATCCGCTCGACGACGCGTTCTTGCAGGAAGCGAAGCAGCTTTGCCTGCAAGGCTATTGGCAAATCCCCGATTTCGTCGAGAAACAGGGTGCCTTTATGGGCGAGTTCGAATTTACCGGGGGTCTGCTTGACCGCACCGGTGAACGCCCCCTTCTCATAGCCAAAGAGCTCGCTTTCGAGCAAGTTCTCAGGAATTGCGGCGCAGTTGATAGCTATGAAACGCGCCGCGCGCCGCGGTGAGGCTTCATGCAAACCTCGCGCGAGGACTTCCTTACCGGTGCCGCTCTCGCCGAGCAACATGACGGTTACGTTCGCGGAGGCGACTTTCTCGATCGTGCGCAGGATGCGAAGCATCGCCGCATCACGGGTGATCACGCTGGAAAGCGGCCCGCCAGCGTGCTGCGCCTGCAAGCGCCGGTTTTCGTGCTGAAGGTCGAACAGGCGGAACGCCCGGTCGATCGTAAGCATCAGCAACTCAGGTTCGAAAGGTTTCGCAAAGAAATCGTAGGCGCCTGCGCCCACAGCTCGCACCGCGTTCTCTCGGTCGTGCTGTCCGGTCAGCACGATCACCTTGGTATCAGGCGCCAGAGAGAGGATCTCGCCGAGCAGCCGGAAGCCTTCGCTCGTGTCGTCTGGCGATGGCGGCAGCCCCAGGTCCATCGTCACCACAGCCGGCTCGTAGCGCCTGATCTGCGTAATCGCAGATTCCCGATCCGCCGCCGTAACGACCTCATACTGGTCGAACGCCCATTTCATCTGCTTCTGCAGCGCGGGATCATCCTCAACAATCAAAAGTGTGCGTTTTCGGTCGTTCATCTCTAAGCCGCCTCAGCCGGCACCGCCTCATCCCGCACGCAAGGAAGCCACACTTGCATGGAAGTTCCCCGCCCGGGTTCACTATTCACGTCGATCCTGCCGCCCAATTCGGTGATGTACTGCAGGGTCTCGTAGGCGCCGATCCCCATTCCGGCGTCCTTGGTGCTCTGGAACGGTTTGAACAGGCGTTCGCGTACAAACTGTGCGGACATTCCACACCCGTTATCGGCGACTTCAACACACGCCACGCCAGCCTGTTCAAACACCCTGATTCCCACAATACCATCGTCACCAGTGGCATCGATCGCATTTTGAACGAGATGCCCGATCACCCGTTCGATCCGCTCCGGATGCGCCATTGCCACTGGAGAGCTTTCTTGAACCACCTTGACGGCCGGGCGCTGATGCCGCTTGGAGTCGGCTATACGTTGCGCCAGTTCAGCGAGCGCCACCGGACGCCGCATATCGATCGAGCGCTTTTCCTGCAACTGGGACATCAAGGCCTTCATGCGTTCCTGCACGTGCCTCACCGTGTCGAGCATGTCCTGCTGGAACTCGGGGTTGTCCTTGTGTCGGTCTGCGTTACGCAACATCAGCTGCAGTTGGGCGACCAGATTCTTCAAATCGTGCACGACAAACGCAGACATGCGATTGAAGGCATCGAACTTCTGCGCCTCCAGCAGCGCTTCGGTCGCCTGATGCCTTCCCAGGTGGACCGCGGCCTGGCGCGAAGCCGTCTTCAAGAGGTCAAGAACCTCCCAGTCAACATCAATCGTCGTTCGCGCAGTCATCAGGACAACGAATCCGACCAGCTCGACTTCGACGAACAGGGGAACAATCAGCCACGCGTCGGGCACCTGTTCCAGCCATTCGGGTGGCGAGAATCCCTCGTAGATCGAAGGCTGGCTGCGCACCTCAGCCAGATCCACAATCCATCCACGCGACTGAAGAAACTGTGCAAACGGGCCGCCGACAGGCTCTGACGCATCGACCTGCACATGATTGAGCCGACCAAACGGCACGAAACGCCCATTGTGATCCTTGAGCCACAGAAGGCCGCCCGGACTTTCGACAAGATCGGCAAGACCGCGAATGACCGCCGCGGCAAGATCTGCGCTCGCGCCCGAGACAGCCAGGGACTGTGTAAATCGCAACCACTCGGCGCGATAGTCATAGCGATAACTGAAGAAGTGCTTTGACAGCAGAACGCGAAGCCGTGCGCGGAACGAGCCGGAGAACAGCACGATCGCGCAACCCAGCAACCCGCTGAACAGCAGCAGCACCTGCAGCGCGCCGCCCCACTCCCCACCAAAATAGCGCACCCAATACCCTGCCGCCGCGACGACGAGCAAAAAGACCCCCGCGACGCCCAGCGTGGCCGAGTGGAAGACCACCTCTCGCGACACACTGATGCGGAAATTCCACTGCCGACTGCGACCCGCAGATATTGCCACCAGAATCATGGATGCCGACCAGACGAATCCCCTGACGCCCCAGAGGGTCAGGTCGATACGCCGGAACATGAAGGCGTCTGCGGCAACATAGGTATCGAAGAAGAACGCGCCAATCAGGCCGATCGCGAGCGGCTTGATGCCCCAGCGCGACTGCTCGGGGAAGTTGCGATAGAGCTGCTCGATAGTCACCAGGCCCGCAACGGCACTTGCCAGCGCAAGTACGGTGGAGACTTGCCCTCCTAGCACACCGGACAATAGCCCGTTTGCACCAAGGAGTTCACTGAGGAAGCGGAGGCCAAGGATCGCGAGCGTGACCTGACGTACCTGCACAAGCGGACGCGGCAGATCTGGTGCCCCCGCCTGAAGCAGCGACAGCAGGAACAGGAGCCATGCGGCGATCCTCAGGCAGTCGAGCATGCCGACGAAAGCCCACGATAACCACGATGGCTCCAGGGAGAATCCGAGCCCAGCCGCAGCCCAGGCCAGGCTCGCTGCGACCGCGTAGAGCAGCAACGCCCCCTGGCGACCTCCTCGCCAACTCAGTCGAAGGTGCAGCCCGACCAACACAAAGACAATCGCGGCAATTCCGAATCCGGTTGCCGCAATGCCCGCAGGAACAGCGTTCATCGCCGCCCCCTTTGTTCATGCCACCCGCAGGCAGCAGCGCGAAAAGTCACTCTCAATGAGCCCCTTCGCCGGTGAGCACAACACGAACCGTTTCGGCGAGGATGAGAACATCAAGAAACAGCGTGTGATTCTTGACGTAATACAGGTCGTACTGGAGTTTCTGCACAGCATCATCAACCGTTGATCCGTACTGATAACGCACCTGCGCCCAGCCTGTTAATCCCGGCTTTACGCTATGGCGAACCGCAAAGAACGGAATGTCGCGCGCGAGCTGATCCACGAAATAGGGACGTTCCGGGCGCGGACCGACTAGGCTCATCTCGCCGCGAATCACGTTCAACAGCTGCGGCAACTCGTCGATCCGCGTCTTGCGAATAACCCGTCCCACCCGGGTCACCCGATCATCCTTGGCCGACGCCCAGCGAGGCTTGCCGTCCTTTTCCGCGTCGGTCCGCATGCTGCGGAACTTGATGACGTGGAACACTCGCCCGCCGCGGCCGACCCGCTCCTGCGTGTAGAAGATCGGCATCCCGGACTCAATCGCTATCGCCACTGCGGTCACCAGCATGATGGGCAACGCCATCAACAGTATCGCAGCGCCCACCACCAGATCGAATGTCCGCTTGATGGCTGACCGCAACCAGCCCTGACGGAACCCTTCTCCGTAGATCAACCAACTGGCCTTGAGTGAGTCGATGCGCACCTGCCCACGCACGCGTTCGTAGAACGACGAGAGGTCAAGCACCTTTACGCCAGCAAGTTTGCAATCGAGCAGTTGCTTGAGCGACATTGAACCGCCACGCCGCTCGCGGACTGCAACGATGATTTCATTCACGTCGTGCGCCCGCACCGCTTCAAGCAGCGAAGCGTTCGAAGGCAGGATGCGGTGATTCGATACCGCCACATCGTCGTTGTTGACGGCGGGGTAAAACCCGATGACTTGAAGGGCACGCGAATGCAGATTGCGAAGACTGTGATCGACAGCGGCCGCTTCATCACCCGTTCCGATCACCATCACGCGCCGACGCCAGAGGGGTTCGCCCGCAGCGCCGACCACGAAGCCTCGTAGCGCGAGAATCGAGCCGAGAATCAGCACCACGGTCAGTTCGCCCTGACGCTGGTCGAACGAACCCCACGGCAATACGCGAAAAACGGCATACGCGATAGGGATGCTCGCCAACAGCGAGAGGAGAATGCGCGCCAGCGTGTCGTAGAGGCTCGACGTTGGCCCTCCGCGATAGAGCCCGAGTGCGCTGTTCAACATGATCATGATGGTTGCGAAAATCAGGGCGGACGGCGCAACCGACTCGACCAATGCAACCCCGCCGCTGAACTGGGCTGCAGCGGCGATAAGGATTGCCGCGAACAACAATACGCTGTCGAAGAGAATCTGCGCGAATGCGTTCGCAGGCACGTAGTGATTGAAGAGTCGCAGCATTTTGTCTCACCTCTGCGCTGGCATTCCCATATCAGGATCGGCCACGCTCTATTTCTTGGATGAGACTGACGATACCCGAGGAGCCGCTACATCGGCGTGAAGGACATCACGCCCCAACACGGACAAGGCGCCGCACCCTTTCGTTTATAATCAACAACTTAGAACAAACCCCCAACATTCACCGCCGCTTCGCGTGGCGCTTTTCACAGTGCTTAGCAAGTCCTTTGGGGCCGGCGCAAAACCACCCACGGACATTGATCAGGCCCTGCTGAGGCCCCAAGCCGAGCCCCACCCCTCCAAGCCCCATCGGATCAAGAGCAGCCGACAGAACCCTCAGAGGCACCCAAACGAGACTCCGCTTCGCAGGCAGATCGCCACAGAAATCGCCACCTGCACCCCGGTGCTAAACTTCGTCGCCGGAATTCACCGAGAGCAAGGCCGCATGAGCACAGCACATCGACCAACACCAACCGGAATGGTCTTTCTCGTCGGTGCAGGCCCAGGAGAAGCGGACCTGCTGACCGTACGCGCCGCGAGAATCATCGCGACGGCAGACGCCGTGGTGTACGACCACTTGGTGGGGGATGGCGTGATGGCGCTGATTCGCGCCGACGCCGAAAAGATCTACGTCGGCAAGCAGGCCGGAAATCACACGCTTGCCCAGAACGCGATCAATGAACTACTGGTGCGACTGGCGAAGGCCGGCAGGCAAGTGGTGCGCCTCAAGGGTGGGGATCCATTCATCTTCGGACGCGGCGGAGAAGAAATCCTGCAACTGACCGAGTCCGGCATCCCGTTCGAAGTCGTCCCGGGCGTCACTGCCGCCAGCGGCGCCGCGGCCTTCGCCGGCATCCCGCTGACACACCGTGAAATCGCGCGCACCTGCGTCCTGGCGACGGGGCACTTCCATGACGGAACGTGTGATCTTGACTGGCAAAGTCTCGCCCGCCCGGATCAAACGATCGTGATCTACATGGGCATTGGCGCGCTCGGAGTGATCAGCGAAGCACTCATCCGCCACGGCTTGGCGCCAGACACCCCCGCCGCAGCGATCCGCAACGCCACGCTGCCAAGCCAACAAACCGTAGTTGGAACGCTGGCAGATCTGCCGCAGCGCGTTCAGGTTGCCGAACTCAAACCGCCCGCCCTGCTGATCATCGGCGGCGTCGTAGCGCTACGCGACCGGCTCAACTGGTTCGAGCGGGGTGCGGCAGAAGCGTAGGGGAATACATCGAAAAAGGTGCTGCCGGGCATTGTAGCTGCCGGATCCCATCAACCCGGCGTATGCCGCCGGCTTGTCAGACCTCTACGCGCTCAACACGCAGATCAACCTTGATCGGCGCGCCCTGAGTCAGCACCCGGTGCGTCGTCGTGTTGGCATATAGCAGCTTGCCGCCGTACGAAATGCGCGCCGACAGCACATAGGTACGCTGCTGATCGATGCGTGCGGACGGAACCGAAATCTCGAATGGAATCGGACCGTCTTCCTCGGCGGACAAGCGCATCCGCGCCAGAACCTGCGCCGGAGCGCCGGATTTGGAGATATCGGTCAACTCGATGTCGATCACGGCTTGCGGCGGCAAAGCCATGCCGTCGCCGTAATTGATACGACCTCGAACGGTGGCGTGAGCGGTTTCCGGCAGGGAACCGACTCCGGCCATTGCGAGGGCGAGCACGGCAAAAGCGGTGCGTCGCCGGGCGTTTGGTTTGCCTGCAGCCATGGGACTCAATAAAATCAGGGGTTCGACGCGTATCTGGGGGCGGGCCCTGCGATTTCAAGCGTCGTGAAGTGGTGCCGGGAGAGGGACTCGAACCCTCACAGTGTTACCACCGGCGGATTTTGAATCCGCTGCGTCTACCGATTCCGCCATCCCGGCGCGGAAAGTCGATCATTATCCCGGAAATCCGCCCCCCTATCAAGCAAAGCCCATGCCCTTAACTGTTTCAGAGTTTGATTTCGATCTGCCTCCCGAATTGATCGCGCAGGCGCCACTGGCCGAACGCAGCGCGAGCCGTTTGCTGCATGTCGGGCAAGACGATCTGCAGGATCTGGGCTTCAAAGCGCTGCCCGATCTGCTGTCGCCGGGCGATCTGCTGATCTTCAACGACAGCCGCGTACTGCACGCCCGCCTCTACGGCCGCAAAGCGACCGGCGGCGAGGTCGAGATCCTGATCGAGCGCCCGCTCGGCGACCACGAGGCCCTTGCGATGATCCGCGCGAGCAAATCACCCAAGCCCGGCACCCGGATCACGCTGATGGATGCATTCGAGGTCGAAGTGCTTGGGCGCGCCGGCGAGTTCTTCCACTTGCGCTTCCCGCCCGGCGCCACCGTGGTCGACTGGATCGAGCGCTACGGCCGCCTGCCCTTGCCGCCTTATATCGACCGTGCTGCCGCCGAAGCAGACGAAACGCGCTATCAGACTGTGTATGCGCAGGCGCTGGGATCGGTTGCGGCGCCGACGGCGGGCCTGCATTTCGACGAGGCGCTGCTCGCACAGCTCCGCGAGCGCGGCATAGAGACCGCAGCGGTCACACTGCATGTCGGCGCGGGCACATTCCAGCCAGTCCGCGTCGAACACATCGCAGACCACGTCATGCACACCGAGTGGTACATCATCCCGCAGGACGCGGTGGATGCGATCGCACGCACCCGTGCGCGCGGTGGCCGCGTCGTCTGTGTTGGCACCACCAGCCTGCGGGCTTTGGAATCGGCGGCCCGCGGCGGCGAACTCCAGGCCGGCGCCGCCGAGACGGACATCTTCATCACACCCGGCTTCAATTTCCGTGTCGCCGACGCGCTGATCACCAATTTCCACCTCCCCCGTTCGACCCTGCTGATGCTGGTCTCCGCTTTTGCGGGGCAAGCGCGCATCCTGCAGGCGTACGGGCATGCCATCGCCAACCGCTATCGTTTCTTCAGCTACGGCGATGCCATGCTGCTTGAGAAAGCCCCGACATGAAATTCGATCTGCTCTGCACTTCGGGCGCCGCACGTCGCGGCCGCCTGCAACTGAACCACGGCATCGTCGACACGCCGGTTTTCATGCCGGTCGGCACCTACGGCACGGTGAAGACGATGAGCCCACACGAACTCGACGACATCGGCGCCCAGATCTGCCTCGGCAACACCTTTCACCTGTGGCTGCGGCCGGGCATGGAAGTGATGCAGACCTTCGGCGGGCTGCACGATTTCATGGGATGGCGCAAACCGATCCTCACCGATTCCGGCGGATTCCAGGTGTTCTCGCTCGGCGCACTGCGCAAGATCACCGAGGAGGGCGTCAAGTTCAGCTCTCCGATCGACGGCGCCAAGCTGATGCTGACACCCGAAGAGTCGATGCGCATCCAGCGCGGGCTGAACTCGGACATCGTCATGATCTTCGACGAATGCACGCCCTACCCGGCCGACCACGCCACCGCGGCAGCGTCGATGCGCCTTTCGATGCGCTGGGCACGCCGGTCGCGCGATGAGTTCGACAGACTCGACAACCCCAACGCGCTGTTCGGCATCGTCCAGGGCGGCATGCACGAGGATTTGCGTGACGAGTCGCTCGCCGGGCTCAGCGACATCGGATTCCACGGATTCGCCATCGGCGGGCTATCGGTCGGCGAACCGAAGGAAGAGATGGAACGCATCCTCGCCTACACCGCGCCCAAACTGCCCACCGACAAACCGCGCTACCTGATGGGGGTCGGCACGCCGGAAGACCTGGTCTATGGCGTTTCACGCGGCATCGACATGTTCGACTGCGTGATGCCGACCCGCAATGCGCGCAACGGCTGGATCTTCACCCAATGGGGCAACCTCAAGATCCGCAACGCCAAACACCGCAACGATCCGCGCCCGATCGACGAGGCCTGCGGCTGCTATACCTGCCGCCACTTCTCGCGCGCCTACCTGCATCACCTCGATCGAGCGACCGAGATGCTCGGCTCGCGGCTGATGACGATCCACAACCTTTACTACTATCAGCAACTGATGCGCGAGATGCGCGAGGCCATCGACGCCGACCGGTTCGACGCCTGGGTGCCGGAATTTCACGCCCGGCGTGCGCGCGGGATCGACTGATCCTGCTCAAGCCGCTTTCCTGCGGCGAACCGGGCCAAGCGGGCGAATCACACGGCACTGCTATACTCGGCGGTTTGAATTGATCCCAACCTTTCGGAGTGTAACGTGCTGATTTCCAACGCCTACGCCCAGACCGCGGGCGCCGCGGCCGACCCCATGGGCGGCATCATGGGCATCCTGCCCCTGATCCTGATGTTCGGGATCCTCTGGTTCCTGATGATCCGCCCGCAAATGAAGAAGGCCAAGGAACACAAGGCTGTTCTCGATGCGCTGCAAAAGGGTGACGAGGTTGTCACCCAGGGTGGCATCGCAGGCAAGATCGCCAGCGTCGGCGAAAGCTATGTCCGCGTCGAAGTTGCCGACGGCGTCGAACTGCTGGTGCAAAAGCCTGCCGTCGCCACCGTATTGCCCAAGGGCACGCTGAAGAGCGCCTGAGCCATTCATCGGCCGGGAGGCCTGTGAGCCTCCCGCCGCCTGCCCCCTCGCCCGGTCCCAAACCATGAACCGTTACCCCCTCTGGAAGAACCTCCTGATCCTGGTGGTTCTGTTCTTCGGCATCCTCTACACGCTGCCCAACTACTTCGGCGAAGTGCCCGCGGTTCAGGTGTCGAGCGCCAAATCGACGATCCGCCTGACGGAGTCTGCCAAGGCCACCGCCGAACGCGCGCTGGTCGACGCGAAGATCCCCTTCGACGGCATCTTCTTCGACAACAACTCGGTGCGTGTTCGACTGCGTGACACCGACTCGCAGATCAAGGCGAAGGACGCGCTCGAGCACGCCTTCAACCCGGACGCCAACGACGCCGGCCACACCGTTGCACTCAACCTGCTGTCAGCGAGCCCGAACTGGCTCAACGCGATCCATGCGCTGCCGATGTACCTCGGCCTGGATCTGCGTGGCGGGGTGCACTTCCTTTTGCAGGTCGACATGAAGGGCGCGATCACCAAACGCCTCGATTCGATCACTGGTGACATGCGCACCATGCTGCGCGAAAAGGATCTGCGTCATGGCGGCATCGTGCGCGACGGCGAATCCCTGGTGGTGCGCTTCCGCGACGCTGCGTTGCGCGACAAGGCGCGCGACGTCATCCGCGATCGCCTGCCGGAACTGCAACTGGCCGACAAGACTGAAGGCGAGGAGCAACTGATCGTTGCCACGCTGAAGGAACAGTCCAAGCGCACGATCCAGGAAGACGCGATCAAGCAGAACATCGTCACGCTGCACAACCGTATCAATGAACTGGGTGTCGCCGAACCGGTGATCCAGCAGCAAGGCGCCGACCGCATCGTGGTGCAACTACCCGGCGTGCAGGACGTCGCCAAGGCCAAGTCGCTGATCGGCCGCACCGCCACGCTGGAAGTACGCATGGTCGACGAAGCCGCGACCCAGAGCGGCAGCAGCGTGGGCGTTGATGTCGTGCCGGAACGCCGTCGCGATGGCTCGGTGATCCCGATCGCCGTGAAGAAACAGATCGTGCTCACCGGCGACCGCTTCAACGGCGCGGACGCCACCTTCGACAACAATCACCAGCCCGCCGTCGCGGTGAGTCTCGACGCCGCCGGCGGCCGCATCATGCGCGACGTGACCCGCGACAGTATCGGCAAGCGCATGGCGATCATCCTTTACGAGCGCGGCAAGGGTGAGGCCATTTCGGTCGCGACGATCCAGGGCGAATTCAGCAATCGCTTCCAGATCACTGGCCAGTTCAGCGCCGAGGAGACCACCAGCCTCGCGATCCTGATCCGCTCCGGTTCGCTGGCCGCGCCGATGGACATCATCGAAGAGCGCACGATCGGCCCGAGCCTGGGCGCCGACAATATCGCCAAGGGCTTCAAGTCGACGATGTGGGGCTTCATCGCCATCGCGATCTTCATGGTGATCTACTACATGGTCTTCGGCCTGGTTTCGGTGATCGCGCTGGGTTCGAACCTGTTGCTGCTGCTCGCGCTGCTGTCGCTGCTGCAAGCCACGCTGACGCTGCCCGGCATCGCCGCTATCGCGTTCACGCTGGGTATGGCGATCGACGCGAACGTGCTGATCAACGAGCGGATTCGCGAAGAGCTGCGTAACGGCTCGACGCCGCAAGCGGCGATCGCAGCGGGCTACGAGCGCGCCTTCGGCACGATTCTCGACTCGAACGTAACCACGCTGATTGCCGGTATCGCGCTGCTGATCTTCGGTAGCGGCCCGGTGCGCGGCTTCGCGGTCGTGCATTGTCTGGGCATCATGACTTCGATGTTCAGCTCGGTGATGGTCTCGCGCATGGTGACGAACTTCATCTACGGCGGCCGTCGCAAGCTACAGTCGATCGCGATCGGCCAGATCTGGCGCCCCGCCGCCGAAGGCAAGGAATAAGTACTGTCATGCGGGCGGCAAACGCCGCCCGCCCCCTGACCCTGTTTCATAACGGAAGCCAAAATGGAATTCTTCCGCATCAAGAAAGACATCCCGTTCATGCGGAATGCGTTGATCTTCAACGTCATTTCGCTGATCACCTTCCTCGCGGCCGTATTCTTCCTCGCGACGCGCGGCCTGCACTTCTCGATCGAGTTCACCGGCGGTACGGTCCTCGAAGTGAACTACGCCACCGCGCCGCAGCTCGAACCCATCCGGTCCGCGCTCGCAAAGGATGGCTTCGTCGACTTCCAGGTGCAGAACTTCGGCAGTTCGCGCGATGTGATGATCCGTCTGCCCAACCGCGAAGGCGAATCGAGCGCGCAAATCTCCGAGCGTGTGAAGACGACGCTGGCCAAGGTCGAAGGCCCTGCCGCCGAACTGCGCCGCGTCGAGTTCGTCGGTCCGCAAGTCGGCAAGGAACTCGCATCGGATGGCGCACTGGCCCTGCTGCTGGTGGTTGCCGGCATCGTCGCCTACCTCGCCGTGCGTTTCGAGTGGCGGCTTGCGGTCAGCGCAATCATCGCCAACCTGCACGACGTCGTGATCATCCTGGGCTTCTTCGCCTTCTTCCAGTGGGAGTTCTCGCTGCCGGTGCTGGCGGCGGTGCTCGCGGTCCTGGGCTATTCGGTGAACGAATCGGTGGTCGTGTTCGACCGCGTGCGCGAAACCTTCCGCAACAGCCGCAAGCGCGGTTTGTCAGTGTCCGAAGTCATCGACCACGCGATCACCTCGACGATCTCGCGAACGATGATCACGCACGGCTCGACCGAAATGATGGTGCTGTCGATGCTCGTCTTCGGCGGCCCGACGCTGTTCTACTTCGCGCTCGCGCTGACCATCGGCATCCTGTTCGGCATCTACTCGTCGGTGCTGGTCGCCGCACCGCTGGCAATGTGGCTGGGCGTCAAGCGCGAACAGTTCATCATTCAGCCGAAGAAGAAGGAAGAAGCGGTGGTCTGATCCGACACCGCATCGCCATGAAAAAGGGCCGCTCACGCGGCCCTTTCTCTTTTCCCTCCGGAGAAATATCTCAGCGGCCGTAGGTGTCCTCGAAGCGCACGATGTCGTCTTCACCCAGGTACGAGCCGGACTGCACCTCGATGATTTCGAGCGGCACCTTGCCCGGATTCGCAAGACGGTGGGTATGCCCGAGCGGAATGTAGGTCGACTCGTTTTCCGACAGCAGGAAGACCTTGTCGCCGTTCGTCACTTCGGCGGTGCCCTTGACCACGATCCAGTGTTCGGCGCGGTGATGGTGCATCTGTAGCGACAGCTTCGCTCCCGGATTCACGACGATGCGTTTGACCTGGAAGCGCTCGCCATTGTCGATCGAGTCATACCAGCCCCACGGGCGGAACACCTTGCGGTGAAGGTTCGCCTGCGTGCGCCCTTCTGCCTTCAGGCGGGCAACAATCTTCTTGACGTCCTGAGTATTGCGCTTGTGCGCCACCATGACGGCATCGGGCGTTTCGACGACGACCATGTCCTTCAGGCCTATCGCAGCGACGAGCCGTGACTCGGCCATCACCATGGTGTCTTCGCTCGATTCGAACATCACGTCACCGCGCCCGACGTTACCGTCCGCATCCTTTTCGCTGACTTCCCACAGCGCGTCCCAGGCACCGACATCCGACCAGCCGGCCGCCATCGGTACCACGACGCCACGCCCGAGTTCCGGCGCGGAAGCGAGCTTTTCCATCACGGCATAGTCAATCGAATCCGAGGGGCTCGACAGGAAGGCTGCCTTGTCGGCGCGCACGAAGTCCGCGTCGTCAGTGGCGCCCGCCATCGCACGGCGACAGGCATCGGCCATCGCCGGGTTGAAACGCTCGATCGCCGCAATCCAGCGCGAAGCCTTAATGACGAAGATGCCGCTGTTCCACAGGTACTGCCCGCTCGCCACATACTCGGCAGCCTTTGCGGCATCCGGTTTCTCGACGAACGCGTCGAGCCCTCGCGCACTCTGCGCGCCCGCCAACTTCTCGCCGGCGCGGATATAGCCATAACCGGTCTCGGGGCGATCCGGCACGATACCAAAGGTGACGAAGGCACCCTCGGCCGCCAGCGTGGCGCCTTCTGCAATTGCGGCCTGGAAAGCGCCGAGGTCCGGGATCACATGGTCGGCCGGCATTACCAGCAGCACCGGGTCCGAACCGTCAGCAACCGCGAGCAGCGCGGCGAGCGTCAACGCCGGCGCGGTGTTGCGGCCGGCCGGCTCGAGCACGATGCGCCCGCGCTTGCCCAACTGGCGCAGTTGTTCGGCGATCACGAAGCGGTATTCCTCGTTGCTGACAACGATCGTGTTCGCCACGACGTCGCCCGCAAAACCGTCGAGGCGGCGGGCGGTTGCCTGCAGCAGCGTGTCGCTGCCGGTCAGCGCCAGCAATTGCTTCGGATATTGCTCGCGCGATGCCGGCCACAAGCGGGTGCCCGAGCCACCGGACAGGATTACAGACTGGATGCTCATCGTTGTTTTCCTTAAGCGGGGGAATTCTTCTGGCCAGCTTCCGGAGTCGCATAGCCGTTTGGGTTCTGTTGCTGCCAGCGCCAGGTGTCGGCACACATCGCATCGAGATCGCGCGTCGCGCGCCAGCCCAGCAGCGATGCGGCATGCGCCGGATCGGCGTAACACGCCGCGACATCGCCGGCGCGTCGCGGTGCAATGCGGTAGGCCACCGGGCGCCCGCTGCCACGCTCGAACGCGCGCACCATGTCGAGCACGCTGTAGCCCTGCCCGGTTCCAAGATTCACGGCGAAACAACCGGCCTCACGCCGCAGGCGTTCGAGTGCGCTGAGGTGACCGAGGGCCAGATCGACGACATGGATGTAGTCGCGCACACCGGTGCCGTCAGGCGTCGGATAGTCGTTGCCCCACACGTTGAGGAACTCGCGACGCCCGATCGCGACCTGCGCAACAAAGGGCATCAGGTTGTTCGGGATGCCTTGCGGGTCTTCGCCGATGAGTCCGCTCGCGTGCGCGCCGACCGGATTGAAGTAGCGCAGGATTCCAATACGCCAGGCCGGATCGCTGCGTTCGAGATCGCGCAGCATGTCCTCGATCACAAGCTTGGTGCGGCCATACGGATTGGTCGCGGAAAGCGGATGATCTTCGGTCAACGGCAAACGCTGCGGGTCACCATAGACCGTCGCCGACGAGCTGAAAACCAGCGACTTCACGCCGCATGCGTTCATCGCCTCGAGCAGGCGCACGGTGCCGACGACATTGTTGTCGTAGTACGCGAGCGGCTTTTCAACCGATTCGCCGACTGCCTTGAGGCCGGCAAAGTGGACCACCGCCTCTGCACCGGATTCGCGCAGTGCGCACTCCAGAGCGGCACGATCGCGGATGTCGCCGCGCACGACGCGCAGCGTGCGCCCAGTGATCCGCTCGACGCGCGCAAGGGCCTCCGGATGACTGTTGCAGAAATTGTCGAACACGGTCACGTCGAAACCGGCCTGAAGCAGTTCAACGCAGGTATGCGAGCCGATGTAGCCGGCCCCACCAGTCACGAAAATCATCAGGGATCCTTAAGAAACACAGCTTCCAATTGTCATCGCCCGGATCGAAAACACACAGGAGATGCTTCACGCAGTTCGCCCGCGACGCAAACATTCCGACTCGCAAAGCCGGATTAGCATGAAACGCGCCTGCAACATGCGAGGCATAAGGTCAGCGAACAGATTACCCAGAAGAGGTTCAACCATGATGACGCTGGCCCCCCTCCCTCTTGACCGGCGCGGCGAAGCGGCAAACGATCCGCTCCTGCGCATCAGTGACGCCGAGTTGATGCGCGCGATGCGCAATGCCCAATTGCATGAGCACGAGATCGATGACCCGTGCGACGACGATGATCGCGATGAAGAAGGCGTGAGCTGGATCGTCTGAGCGCAGTCACTCGTCGGCAAATCCGGCCGCACACCCGGCGGCACCGTCATCAGCAGAAAAAAGGGCGGCACATCTGTGCCGCCCTTTTCACTGCCGAACAGACATCAAACCGGCGGCAGCTTTGTGTGCCGCATGTCCTCGCCCTTGGCCATGTAGAACACATACTGCGCCATGTTCTTCGAGTGGTCGCCAATGCGTTCGAGCGCCTTGGCCACGAAGATGATGTCGATGCCGCCCGAAATCGTGCGTGGGTCTTCCATCATGAAAGTGATGACCTGGCGCATGATGCCCTTGAACTCGGCATCGATCAGCTTGTCCGAACGCACCACCTCTTCAGCGGCGACCACGTCCATACGGGCGAACGCATCGAGCGCCTGACGCAGTTCTCCAATCGCCATCTCTGCCATGTAGGCAACCTGCACCCTGGGCACCGCAAGCGCGCCACCGTGGATCGCCTTGGCCATCTTCGCGATCTTCTTGGCTTCGTCGCCGATGCGTTCAAGGTCAGTAATCGCCTTCAACACCGCAGAGATCAGGCGCAAATCGGAAGCTGCCGGCTGGCGCTTTGCGATCACTTGCGTGCACAGCTCGTCGAGTTCGATTTCGAGCGAATTGACCTGATGGTCGTCATCAATGACCCGCTCGATCAGTTCCTGATCGCCTTCCGTCAGACCCTCGATCGCGCGCGCGATCTGCTGCTCAACCAGCCCGCCCATCTGCAGCACGCGGGTACGGATGCTTTCCAGCTCGATGTCGAACTGCTTGGAAGTATGTTCGGTCATGCTCGGTTTCCTTTCACGCATAACCCGCGGAGGTTACGCAACAATTCTTTCAACCGCGCGACAGTCGCTCGACACCGATTGGCGAACTGATCAGCAAGAGATCCGCCGGGCGGCGCGCAAACAGGCCGCTCGTCACCACGCCGGTAATGTGATCGATCTCGCTCTCAAGCGCCACCGGGTCCGTGATCTGCAGACCATGCACGTCAAGGATGACGTTTCCGTTATCGGTGACGACGCCCTCGCGCCAGCGCGGCTCGCCACCGAGGCGGCGCAAGGCACGCGTGACATGTTCACGCGCCATCGGGATCACTTCGACCGGCAACGGGAACTTGCCCAGCACCGCCACTTTCTTGCTCGCATCGGCGATGCAGACGAATTCGCGCGCCACCGCCGCGACGATTTTCTCGCGCGTGAGTGCGGCACCACCGCCCTTGATTGCACGCAGCCCTGGATCGACCTCGTCGGCGCCATCCACATAGATCGGGATCTCGGTCACCGCGTTCAGATCGAGCACCGGAATGCCCAGCGCTTCAAGCCGGACACGGCTGGCTTCCGAGCTGGACACCGCACCGACGAAGCGCGAGCGAATCGGCGCCAGGGCATCAATGAAGAGATTGGCGGTTGACCCGGTGCCGACGCCGAGCACGCATCCATGCGGCGCATTGGCCGCCACATAGTCCGCCGCGGCCTGCGCGACGAGTTGTTTGAGCTGATCCTGATTCATCGTGAAGAGCGCCTACCGCACTGACATTGAAACCGGATTGTAACCACTGCGGCGCCTGCGATTGGCACCCGTTGGCAAAGAATGATGTACACGACATGAACTCGTCATGCCCCTGCAACACGCGCACCTGAATATGCGCCGCCATGCCGCGCGTCCGCACACTCTTTCTGTCCGACATCCATCTCGGAACCCGCGCCTGCCAGGCCGAGCAATTGCTCGATTTCCTGCGCGAGCACCCCGCCGAAAAGGTCTTCCTGATCGGCGACATCATCGATTTCTGGTCGATGAGTCGCAGCATCCACTGGAGCGCCTCGCAGAACACCGTGGTGCAGAAGCTGCTGCGGCGTGCGCGCCATGGCGAAGAAATCATCTTCATCCCCGGCAATCACGACGAGGCACTGCGCGATTACTGCGGCACAGTTTTCGGCGACATCAAGGTCGAACACGAGCATGTGCATACCACGGCCGACGGGCGCAAGTTCCTGCTGGTGCACGGCGACGAATTCGACCAGGTCACCCGCTACCACCGCTGGGTCGCAGTGCTTGGCGACATGTCCTACAACATGCTGGTGCGGCTCAACATCATGCTGTCCTGGGCGCGCCGCAAGCTGGGCATTTCCGGCTACTGGTCGCTGGCCGGCTACGCCAAGCGCAAGGTCAAGACCGCCCTCCAGTTCATTTTCGATTTTGAAGAATCGGTGATCCACGCCGCCCGCGACCGCAAGCTTGACGGCGTGATCTGCGGCCACATCCACTGGGCCGCGATCCGCGAGGTCGATGGCCTGACCTATGTGAATTGCGGCGACTGGGTGGACTCCTGCACCGGCATCGTCGAGCACCTCGACGGCCGCCTTGAGCTGGTGACCTGGCGGGGCGCCGCCCCGGCCATGCTGCCCAGCGAAGAACTCCTTGAGAAAGCGTGATCGATGCGCGTACTGATCGTCTCTGACGTCTACTTTCCCCGCGTCAATGGTGTGTCGACCGCTATCGACACCCACCGGCGGGGCCTGGGTCAATTCGGGGTCGAAACCCAGCTCGTCGTACCGGCTTACGAAGACGAATCGGGCGAACCCGGTATCACCCGCCTGCCCGGCTGGCGTGTCCCCTTCGATCCGGAAGACC
This sequence comes from Niveibacterium umoris, assembly GCF_014197015.1. Taxonomy (NCBI): domain Bacteria; kingdom Pseudomonadati; phylum Pseudomonadota; class Betaproteobacteria; order Rhodocyclales; family Rhodocyclaceae; genus Niveibacterium; species Niveibacterium umoris. Next base: position 99,335 of record NZ_JACIET010000004.1, on the reverse strand, counting down.
GCATCGTCGCACCGCACCGGGTGCGCCGCGCGGTGATGGACGCCGCACCGCAGGCCGATCTGATCCACATCCAGACGCCGTTTGCAGCGCACTATGCGGGTCTGGCCGCGGCGAGGAAATTCAATCTGCCGGTGGTGGCGACCTACCACACGCTGTTTGAGGAATACCTGCACCTGTACGCGCGCTTCATGCCGGAATCGTGGATGCGTGGCTTCGCGCGGCGCTTCTCGCGCGGCCAGTGCAACGCGCTGAACGCCACCATCGTGCCCTCGAATGCGATGGCGCAGCGCCTGCGCGAGTACGGCATCACCGCCCCGCTGCACGTGCTGCCGACCGGCGTGCCGATTGGCCAGTTCGCGCTCGGCGACCGCGCCTGCCACCGTGCGCGCTTTCGTTCGCGCTACCGGATTCCGCCGGATCAACCGGTCGCGCTGTTCGTCGGCCGCGCCGCACACGAGAAGAACATCGGCTTCCTGATCGAAGCACTGGCCCATGCGCGCAAGACCCAGCCCAATCTGCTGCTGGTGATCGCCGGCGAGGGCCCTGCGCTGGAAGGTCTGCGCGACCAAGCCCGTGCCCTCAGCCAAGCGGAACATGTGCGCTTCCTCGGCTACCTCGATCGCGCCCGCGAGTTGCCCGACTGCTACGCCGCCGCCGACCTGTTTGCTTTCGCCTCGCGCACGGAAACCCAAGGGCTGGTGCTGATCGAAGCGATGGCGGTCGGGCTGCCGGTGGTCGCGCTGGCTGAAATGGGCACCCGCGATCTGCTTGGCGCTGGCCGCGGCGCGCTGGTCCCCCAATACGATGTCGTCGAGTTCGGCGACGCGATGGCACGCCTCTGCGGCGACGCCGCGCTGCGCGCGCGCCTGGGCGACGAAGCGCGCGAACTGGCGCGCAACTGGTCCGACGACGCACTCACTGGCCGACTCGCAACGCTGTACCGCGAGATCTGTGCCACCCACAACACTGCGGAGTCCACATGGAAAGTCCCTTCAAAGGCAAAACAGGCCTGAAACGCCTGTGGAATGCACTGCATTACTCGATGGACGGCTTCCGTGCCGCCTATCGGCATGAGGACGCATTCCGTCAGGAAGTTCTGCTCGCCGCCGTGATGATCCCGATCGCGTTGGCCCTGCCGGTGAGCATGATCGGGCGCGGCATGATGATCGCGAGCGTGATGCTGGTGCTGATCGTGGAGCTGCTCAATTCCGCGATCGAGGCGGCCGTCGACCGCATCTCCCTCGACAGTCACACGCTCTCCAAACGGGCGAAGGACATTGGCAGCGCGGCCGTTTTCGTCGCGCTCAGCAATGTCGTCGCCGTGTGGGGATGCGTCCTCCTTGCCTGAGATCGCCATGACCCAGCCGCTCCGCATTGCCGTCGTCACTGAAACGCATCCGCCCGAAGTCAATGGCGTTGCCATGACCGTGCTGCGCCTGATCAACGGCATGCGCGCGCGCGGCCACAACATCACCGTCGTGCGGCCGCGCCAGCAACGTCGCGAGACCCCGCTGGAGCATGAGTGGCTGGTCGGCGGCCTGCCGCTGCCGGGCTACCCGGGGCTGCGTTTCGGCCTGCCCGCGAGCGGTTACCTCAAGCGTGGCTGGCTCGCGCAGCGGCCTGATGCCGTGCACGTGGTCACCGAAGGGCCGCTCGGCTGGTCCGCGGTGCAGGCGGCGCGCAAGCTGGGCATCCCGGTCAGCTCGGGTTACCACACCAATTTCGATCGCTACTCGCGCCATTACGGCGCCAGCGTGCTCAAGCCGGCGATTTCACGCTGGCTGCGGCACTTTCACCGCAGCGCCGACGCGACCTTGGTGCCAACGCCCGAACTGGCCGGCGAACTCGGTGCGCAGGGCATCCCCGGCGTGCGCGTGGTCGGCCGCGGCGTCGATACGGCGCTGTTCTCGCCGATGCGTCGCGACCCCGCCCTGCGCGCGCGCTGGGGCGTCGCGCACGACGGCCTCGCGGTGCTGTACGTCGGGCGCATCGCGCCGGAAAAGAACCTCACCGTGGTCGAAGCCGCTTTCCGCAAGATCGCCGCGCAGCACAAGAACGCGCGCATGGTCTGGGTCGGCGACGGGCCGGCCCGCGCTGCGCTCGCCCGCGCCCACCCCGACCATCACTTCGCCGGGGCGCGCTATGGCAATGACCTCGCCACGCACTACGCGTCGGCCGACCTGTTCCTGTTTCCGAGCCTCACCGAAACCTTCGGCAATGTCACTGTCGAAGCGATGGCCAGCGGCCTTGCCGTCCTCGCTTACGACTGCGCCGCCGCCGCGCTGCTGATCCGCAACGGTGAAAACGGCCTCAAGGTGCGCGAGGACGATCGCGCTGCCTTCATCGATGCAGCGGTGCAGATAGCCAGCAACGAGGACCTGCGCGCCCGCCTCGGCGAAGCCGCACGCAGCAGCGTGCTGCACCTGGGCTGGGACACGGTGGTCGCCGATTTTGAAACCAGCCTGCGCGACACCATCGCGCGCGGCGGCGTGCGCGCCGCCTAGCCGCACCCACGCCTTGCATTTGTCTGCCGCGAAGGCCTGATCGCACAGGGCCCCGAACGCCCGCGCCGGCGCTGATTTTTCCTGCCCCGGCAGGGGCGCCTCAAGTCGGTGTGCGAAATGACGTTTCTGTAAAATGGACGTCATGACCTGCGGACTCTCTCAAATGCTGGACCATCGTCGTCACCTTGGCACGCGCTGCCGGCAGGGCGCGCGATGAGTACCTGGTGGCTGGCCGCCGCTGCTGTCGGCATTCCAACTGCTTTCTGGCTGGGAGCCCGGCGCGCTGACCTCGCGATGCGGCGCGAACGAGACGCATCGGAAGCGGCACGCACGACCGCCGTCTCTGCGCTGGCTCAACTGCGCCTGCTGCAAGCGCACCAGCAAGCCCTGATGGACAGCATCGACGACCTTGCCTGGCTCAAGGACCGCGACTGCCGCTTCATGCTGGTCAACCGCAAGTTCGGCGAGGTGTTCGAACGACCGCCGGAATCGCTGATCGGCAAGACCGATTACGATCTGTCGCCACCTGAAATGGCGGCGCATTACCAGGCACACGACAAGCTGGTGATGAGCAAGCGGCAGGTAGAGCGGGTGGAGGAGGAAATCCACCGGGTGGACGGCGAAATTGGCTGGGCCGAAACAATCAAGGTTCCGGTCTTCGGAGCGGATGGCGAAATCGTCGGCACCGCGGGCATTGCGCGCGACATCACGCTGCGCAAGCGCTATGAGCGCGAAGTCGAGTTCCTCGCCCGCCACGACCCGCTGACCGGCCTGCACAATCGCCGCCACCTGGAAGAACAGTTCGAGCCCTTTGCGGCCGAGCACCCGCGTTTTGCCGCGCTATTCCTCGATCTGGACAACTTCAAGCTGATCAACGACACCGACGGGCACTCGGTGGGCGATGAGTTGCTGCGCAAGCTCTCCGAGCGCTTGAAGGGCGAAGTGGATCGCGAAGATTTGCTGGTGCGCCTGGGCGGCGACGAATTCCTGCTGCTCTCGCCACTCGGTGCCGACAGCCCCGACGCGCTCGACCATCTGGCCTCGCGCCTTGAGCGCGCGGTCGGTACGCCTTACGAGATCGCAGGCGTCAAGTATGTGGTGTCGAGCAGCATCGGCATCGCGATCTATCCGGAACACGGTCGCGACCGCCAGACGCTGGTCAAGCACGCCGACATCGCGATGTACGAGGCGAAGAAGAAAGGCCGCAACCGCGTCTGCTGGTTCGAAGAGGCGCTCGCCAGCGAAACGGTCGCCCGGCGCCGCATCGAACTGCGCATACGCGAAGCACTCAAGGACGATGCCTTCGAATTGCACTTCCAGCCGGTCGCGGACGCACAGAGCGGCAAGATCATCGGCGCCGAGGCCTTGCTGCGCCTGCGCGACGTGCAGGGCAGCCCGATCTCGCCGTCACGCTTCATTCCGATCGCTGAGCAGACCGGACTCATCGAGGAGGTCGGCGAATGGGTGCTGAGCAAGGGGCTGAAGCAATTGGCGCAATGGCGTGCCGCCGGGAAGACCGGATTGCGGCTCGCGATCAACATTTCCGGCACCCACTTCGCCAACGTCAATTTCGTGGAGCGGCTTGCGGCGCGGCTGCGCGAACACGGCGTGCCCGGATCAGCCCTGGAACTGGAACTCACCGAAGGCGTGCTGATGGTCGATGCCGAGGCCAACATCTCGACCTTGGCGCGCATTGCCGCGCTCGGCGTATCGCTCGCGGTGGACGACTTCGGCACCGGCTATTCCAGTCTTGCCTATCTGAAACAGCTTCCGATACATAGACTGAAGATTGACCGCAGCTTTGTCAGCGGCCTGCCGGCGCATCCAGGCGACATTGCGATCACGCGATCGATCCTGCATCTGGCGCAGACCTTCGGGTTCGAGGTCACCGCCGAGGGGGTGGAAACGCAGGCGCAGCTCGATTTCCTGCGCGAGGCCGGTTGCCCTGCGGTGCAGGGTTACCTGTTCAGCCCGGCACGCTCGCCGGCAGAGTTCGACGCCTACCTCAACACACGGGGGGAGTGATGAAACTTGCCGCATTCTCCGCCTGCCTGCCGCACGCATCGCTTGCGGAGGTGCTCGATTACCTTGCCGCGAACGAGATCCACGGCCTGGAGCTTGGCGTCGGCGCCTACCCGGGCACGCGCCACGCCAACGCCCACGAACTGGCGACCCGCAACGACACCCGACAGTCATTGAAGCAGGCCTGCGACGCGCGCGGCGTCAGCCTGGTCGCGCTGTCGTGCCAGGGCAATCCGCTGCATCCGGACACCGCGCTGGCGGCAGCGCACGACCGTGACCTGCGCGCTACGATCGAAGCGGCGAGCGCGCTTGAGGTGCCGCTGGTGATTGCGTTCTCGGGCCAGCCCGGCAGCGGGGGCGTGCTCAACTGGCCAGTGATCGGCTGGCCGCAGGAATACGCCGACCACTACGAACACAGCTGGCGCGACAGCCTGATCCCGTATTGGCAACCCTTGGTGGAACGCGCGCGTGCGCTCGGCGTGAAGATCGCGATCGAGATGCACGGGGGTTTCGCGGTGCACTCGCCGGCCACGCTCAGGCGGCTGCGCAATGCCTGTGGCCCGAATCTCGGCGCCAATGTGGACCCGAGCCACCTGTGGTGGCAGCTGATCGACCCCGCCAGTGCGATCTCGCGCCTCGGCGACGCGGTTTTCCATGTTCATCTGAAGGATGTCGCGTTCCGGCCGGACGTGCTGAACGACACAGGCGTGCTCGACTGCACACCGCACGCGCGCATGGACGAGCGCGCATGGTTCTTCTGTCCGCCCGGCGAAGGTCACGATGTAACCACCTGGCAGGGCATCATCGACGCGCTGCAGGGCATTGGCTACGGCGGCGCGCTCTCGATCGAGCATGAGGGGCGCGCCCCCGCCACCGACGCAGTCGCCGCGACGGCGCGGTGGATACGCGCCCTGTCTCAGCGCGAACGCCGCGGCGTCACCAGAACTTCCGCCGCCACTTCTTAGTCTCCATCGAGGCCATGACCTCGTGCGACCAGGTGGGCGACACGCCCGCCGCGATGAAGAAGGCGCCGAAGCGCTTGTCGGCCTCGTTGTCCACGCCGCGTCAATCGCGGTGCTAAGGGGTAGGCTGTCGCCCTTTCCCAACACGCTTGTGTGAACCCCATGAAGATCCTGATCACCGGCAGTAATGGAACCCTCGGCGCGGCGCTCAAGCGCGCCGCCCAGGCCCATGGTCACCAATGCATCGGCTGGGACCGCAGCGCCGCCGACCCGCTTGCACCGGACACCCATGCGGCCTACATCGACACGGTAGCGCCGGACGCCGTGCTGCACCTCGCCATCGCCGCCACGCAAAGCGGCCGCCCGAACGAAGGCTGGCGCACCAATGTCGAGTGGCCGCTGGCCTTGGCCGAGGCTTGCGCGCAACGCAGCATTCCTCTCGTATTCACCAGCACCGCGCTGGTCTTTGACAACAGCGAGAGCGGCCCCTTCACGCTGGCCTCGGCCAGCAATGCATCGGAAGGCTACGGCCTTGAAAAGCGCCGCGCCGAGCATGGCGTGCTACTGCGGCATCCGCGCGGTGCGCGGGTCGCGCGCCTGGGCTGGCAGATCGACCCCGCGGGCGGTGGCAACAACATGGTCGCGCACGCGGCGCGCGAAATGGCCAGCCATGGCGCGATAGCCGCTTCGAGCCGCTGGTACCCGGCGTGTTCGTTCATCGACGATACCGCAGCGGCGCTGCTGCGCCTGATTGCCGCGCCACCGGGCCTGTACATGCTCGATTCCAACCGTGGCGCGACCTTTGCCCAGATCCTGCAGGCGCTGTCGCAGCAATACGGACTCAACTGGCAGGTGACGCCAAACGAGGATTACGTCTATGACCAGCGCTTGATCGATCCGCGTGTTGGTATGCCGGATCTGGCACAGCGCCTGCCGGGCCTCGCGCAGTAATCCGGTTACGCGGCGCGAACTGGGCGGAGCGTCGGACTTGCACGGCAAAAGAAAACCCCGCGACGCATCAGCGCAGCGGGGTAAAAGCACACTTTGAGGAGAGGTGTATCACTGCTGCAGGCGTGCAGCAGTGACGACAGGTGCATTCTCCTGCACAGGCCCTGAGGCGGACAGACCGGGGCGAGCCAAGCGATTGTCCGGTCGGGCCATGCGCGCAGAACACCGAGGAATCAGCGCCTAAAGCCATTCCGCCAGCGAGATGCCGAGGCCGAATGTGGTCTGGCGGTGGTTGTAATCGATCAGGGATTCGCCGTAGCCGGTAAAGGCCTGCACATGACCACGCAGGTTGCCGTAAATCGGGAAGGCCCAGTTCAGTTCCACGCTGCCGCGGCTTTCGTCACCGCCACGCAGGCTGTGACGGGCAATCATCGAAAACTCCTGCCGCTTGTACTGGTAGATCGCGGTAAGGTCGCCGCGCCCGACGTAGTTTTCGATGTCAGGGTTGTCGTCCTTGTCAGCATCCTCTTTCAGCCGGTACCAGGGCCGCACCAGCACCGCCAGATCCCCCGCTTCGAAACCCGCCTGGGCGTAGATCCGGTTCCAGGAACGCGAGAGCGGATTGGCGCGGCCGTTGGACTGATGCACCAGGCCCAGGTTGAGCAGGCTCATCTTCACGCCGCCCATCTGCAGACTGGTGCGCCAGCTATTGATCAGTTCCGGGGCGTAGTTGGTTTCTCGGAAGGGCGAAGACGCCGCTTTGTTGTACAGCTGCCAATGCGACTGCTGCGTATAGGCCATCCACAGGTCGCCGTTGTCGCCGACCATGTTTTCCCACATCTTGACCTTGAAACTGATCTGGAACTTGGCCTCGGTCGAATCGAGCCGGGTATCGGTGCCCGCCACGGACTTCGTGTCGTGCAGCGCAGCGCCGCGGGTAGGCGAATACGGATCGCCATTCACGTCGTCGGTCCAGCGCGCGGCGAGAATGTAGATCGGCTTGTAGTAGCGGAACTGGAAGGTGCCGGTTTTGTGCGGGGGATCGAGTTCCCAGCGCTCGGACAGCGGCGAAACCACCGGTTGCGGGCGTGCCTCGGGCGGCGCCAGCGCGAGCCGGGTATTGCGGCCGGACTCGCGGTCATAACAGGCCAGGCGCTCGGCGTCGGCCTTCATGTTGAAGCAATCCTCGACCACCGCATGCGCAGGCATGGCCAGCAACAAGGCTGCGAGGGGCGTAAATCCAGCGACACGGAAGGGCTTCATGGTCTCTCCACGGCGGCAGCAAGGCGGCACGTTTCATGGCCGTACAAACGAAACGGGGGAGCCCTGCGCTCCCCCTGCTCGACGCGAATCCCGGATCACGCGGCCGGCGGCACGTAGCCCTGCACCTGGTCGGCGCCGCCACCGAAGAAATACTTGTCCATCTGTTCGGCGAGGTATTTGCGCGCCCGCGCGTCCATCAGGTTGAGCCGGTTTTCGTTGATCAGCATTGTCTGGTGCTTGATCCATGCGGCCCAGGCTTCTTTCGAGACCTGCTCGTAAATCTTCACACCAAGAGCGCCCGGATAGGGCGGGCGGTCGAGGCCTTCGGCCTCGCGACCCAACTTGATGCACTGAACCATGCGCGTCATCGCGACTTCCTTTCTGCCATTGATTGCGTATGCGGCGCGGCGCCGCAGCCATGCCGCCATTCTAGCTTGGCGGCACGTCCTGACTCTTGGAGCGCGCGGGCGCTCAAAGTTCCTTCATCAGCACTTTCGAGCGGCGCTGGAAGTTGTAGAGCTCGCGCTTTTCCTGCGGCAACTCGTCGGGGGACACCTCGCGGAAGCCGCGCTCGCGGAACCAGTGCTCGGTGCGGGTCGTCAGCACGAAGAGGCGTTCGAGCCCGGCGGCCCGCGCGCGGGTCTCGATATGCTGCATCAGCCGCTCGCCTAGCCCGCTGCGGCGGAATTGCGGGGTCACCGCGAGGCAGGCCATCTCCGCTGCACGCTCCTCCGAGAAGGGGTAGAGCGCGGCGCAGCCGACCGTCACACCGTCGTGCTCGACCAGCGAGAACTGCGTGATCTCCATTTCGATCAGTTCGCGCGAACGCCGTACCAGCGTGCCATCGGCCTCCAGCGGCGTGATGATCGACAGCAAGGCGCCGACATCCTCGATCGTCGCCTCGCGGAAGCGCGCCAGCGATTCCTTCGACACCATCGTCCCCACGCCCTGGCGGGTAAAGAACTCAAGCAGCAGCCCGCCGTCCTTGTCGCGGTCGAGCAGGTGGGCGCGATTCACGCCGGAGCGCACGGCACGGATCGCGCGTGGCAGGAACAGGTGGAGGTCCTCGGTCAAGCCGCGATCGGCGCGGAACATACGCTCGGCCTCGTCGGCGGTAATGGTCTCGATCAGACGGCCCTGCTCGTCGAGCAGGCCCGGCGCGTCACACAGGTAGATCAGCTTTTCCGCGCCGAGCGCAATCGCGACCTGCTCCGCGACCTCTTCCATCGCGAGGTTGAAGATCTCGCCGGAAGGCGACACCCCCAGCGGCGAGATCAGCACGACGTTTTGCTGATCGAGGTCGGCCGAAATTTCATCGGCAATCACCTTGCGCACCGCGCCGGTGTACTGGAAGTCGATGCCATCGACCACGCCCAGCGGCTTGGCGGTAATGAAATTGCCGCCGGTCACGCGCATGTGGGCGCCGGCCATCGGCGTGTTCGGCAGGCCTTGCGACAGCCGCGCCTCGACTTCAATCCGCGTCGTGCCGACCGCCGCCTTGACGCATTCGAGCGCATCGCCATCGGTGACACGCACGCCCTTGTGCAGGCGCGACGGCAGTTTGCGCCGCGCGAGTTCCTCTTCGATCTGCGGCCGCGTGCCATGCACCAGCACCAGGCGCACGCCCATGGCGGCCAGCAGGTTGCAGTCGTAGCACAGCTTCTCGAGCAAGTCCCCCTCGGCGACTTCGCCGCCGAACCCGAGTACGAAAGTCTTGCCACGAAACGCGTGAACATAGGGCGCTGCACTGCGCACCCATTCGACAAAGCGGATGGCGTCGGCGTCCGGCATCATCGAAGCGGCCGAGACCTTGTCGCTGATGATGCGGTTATCGGGGTCCGTCTGGTAATCGGACTGCGGCTGCTGCATTGAAACTTCCTCGTTCAACCGGGCGTCGCCGCCCGCTCAGTAATCACCCCAAAGTGCCAGCATGGCGCCCATGGCCGCGATGCCCGCCGTCTCGGTGCGCAGGATACGCGGCCCGAGGGCGACAGGGCGACATCCGGCCACTTTGGCCGCCGCCAGTTCGCGCTCCGACCAGCCGCCCTCGGGCCCCACCATCAAGGCCACCGGTGCAGTGGGCGCCGGAATGCGCGAGAGTCGCTCGCCACCTTCAGGCGAGAGCACCCAGCGATCGCCCTGCGTGGCTTCGGCGAGCCAGTGCGGCAAGCTGCGGATCGGCGCCACCTGCAGCACCCGGTTCCGCCCGCTCTGCTCGCACGCGGCAACCGCCACCTGTTGCCAGTGCTCGACCCGCTTCTCGGCGCGCGCGCCATCAAGACGCAACACGCTGCGTTCCGCCGCCACCGGCTGCACGGCGGTCACGCCCATCTCGACCGCTTTCTGCACGATCCAGTCCATCTTGTCGCCGGTCGCCAGCGCCTGCACCAATGTGATGGAGAGCGGCGCTTCGCGATCGCACAGCACTATCGCGTCGATGCGGGCGCGCGGATCGCGCCCCATCTGCAGCAAGGTCGCCTCGGCTTCCCGGCCCGCACCGTCGAACAGGGTGACACGTTCCCCAGCGCGCAGGCGCAGCACGCGATCGGCATGGTGGGCAACTTCCGGCGGCAGCGAGAACTCGTGGCCTTCGGCGGGCAGGTCGGGGCAGAAGAATCGGGCGTGCATCGTACTATTATAAGTTTGGCACTTGGCTTGGAGCTTCATTGTGGCCAGCACTTCGACACCGATCTGCGCCTTCGGCGAACCCGCCCCGGATTTCGATCTTCCCGGCACCGACGGGCGGCGCCATTCGCGCGACAGTTGCCGCGGCCCGAACGGCCTGCTGGTGATGTTCATCTGCAACCACTGCCCGTATGTGAAAGCCGTGCTCGATCGCATCATTCGCGACGCGGCTGAACTGGCGACGCTGGGCGTCGGCTGCGTGGCGATCATGTCGAACGATCCCGCGCTGTACCCGGAAGACGGCTGGGACGAGATGGTGCGGATCGCACGCGACAGGCAATTCCCGTTCCCCTACCTGCTCGACGCCGACCAGTCAGTGGCACGCGCGTATGGCGCGGTATGCACGCCAGACTTCTTCGGCTACAACGCAGCACTCGAATTGCAATACCGAGGGCGTCTTGATGCCTCGCGCAAGGACGCCGCGCCCGATGACGCGCGTCGCGACCTGTTCGAGGCGATGAAACAGGTTGCACAATCGGGCAGGGGTCCGGCGGAACAGATCCCCTCGATCGGCTGCTCGATCAAATGGCGGGAGGCTTGAATGCCGCAGTTTGCACGCGCCCGGGCGCTGGAATCGGTGGTACGCGAGATTGCGCGTGAAGTGACGATGCCGCGCTATCTGAAAGCGGGCCGTCAGCACAAATCCGATGGCAGTTCGCTCACCGAGGCCGATGGCGCCACCCAGCGCGCACTCGCCGAACGGCTGGTCGAGTTGATCGAAGCGCCGATCCTCGGTGAAGAGATGAGCAGCGAGCAGCAGCGCGCGATCTGGGAGCAAGGTGCAAAGGGCTTGTGGGTGATCGACCCGATCGATGGCACCACCAATTTCGCCAATGGCATTCCGATCTTTGGCCTGTCGGTCGGCTTCCTGGTCGATGGCCATACCGAATTCGGCGTGGTCTACAACCCGATCGCCGACGAAGCCTTCTACGCCGCGCGCGGTGCCGGCGCCTGGCTCAACGGTCAGCGCCTGCCGCTGCGCCAGCCGCCGACGACACTCGCCGCATCGGTCGCTGGCGCGGACTTCAAGCGCATCCCGCCGGCACTTGCGGCGCATCTGGCGGTGAATCCCCCCTGCTATTCGCTACGGAACTTCGGGTCGAGTGCGCTGGAGTGGTGTTTCGTCGCCGCCGGCCGGCTCGATGTTTACGTGCACGGCGGCCAGATGCTGTGGGACTACGCGGCCGGGCGGCTGCTGGTTGAGGAATCCGGCGGCGCGAGCAGCGCGCTCGATGGCGGCCCGATCCGCGCCGACGTCGCCGAGAAACAGTCGGTTGTGGTCGCGGCGAGTCCGGCATTGCACACGCAGTGGCTGGACTGGTTGCAGCGCGCAGGCGCCTGATCGGCTAGCCTACTTGGCGTCGCCGGCAGCCTGGTCCAGTTGCTGCTGGCGCTGCGCGGCCTCGTCGGCCTGCATCTTCTCGACCGCCTTGCCAACCGCCTGAACCTGTTCCCGCGGCGTTGCGCTCTGCGGCACGTCGACCCCGGCCTGGCGTGCGGCGCTGCCCACCGCCGACGACTGCGACTTGAGGTTGGTGGCAGCCAGCCAGCCAACGATCACCAGCACAATCAGGATCAGGATCAAGCGCATGGCACACTCCGCGGGCAAGAGGTAGAGGCATCGATTGTAGCCGGTCGCCCCCCGCCGATGACGCTGACCCGGCTGCCGGGGCTTGCGCTACCATGAATCATTGGTTCGACAGGAGGCGCCGTGTCCGCGAAGCATCCGATCATCGCCGTTACCGGCTCATCTGGCGCGGGCACGTCTACCGTCCAGAAAAGCTTCGAGTGGATCTTCCGACGCGAACTGATCAACGCGGCTTTCGTCGCCGGCGACGCCTTTCATCGATACGACCGCGAGGGCATGCGCCGCGCCATTTCCAAGTCCGAGCGCGCGGGCGAACCGCCACTATCGCACTTCGGCCCGGCCGGAAACCTGTTCAACGAACTGGAAGCCACCTTCAAACGCTACGGCGAATCGGGCACCGGGCGGCGACGCTGGTATCTGCACGACGAGACCGAGGCCTCCCAGTGGAAGCAGCCGCAAGGCACCTTCACGCCGTGGGAAGACATCCCCGCCGACACGGACTGCATGCTCTATGAGGGACTGCACGGGGGCATCGTCACCGACACGATTGACCTTGCCCGCTATGTCGATCTCTTGATCGGCGTCGTACCGATCATCAATCTGGAGTGGGTGCAAAAGGTGCTGCGCGACACCAGCATCCGCGGCTACTCGATCGACGCGGTGCAGGACACCATCCTGCGGCGCATGCCCGATTACGTGCACTACATCGTCCCCCAGTTCTCGCGCACCCACATCAACTTCCAGCGCGTGCCGCTGGTAGACACTTCAAATCCTTTTATCGCGCGGGGCGTGCCGACGCTCGACGAATCGATGGTTGTGATCCGTTTCCGCGACCCGAAGAACACTGATTTTCCCTACCTGCTGACGATGCTGAGCGGATCCTGGATGAGCCGCCCGAACACGCTCGTAGTGCCGGGAGGCAAGATGGATCTGGCGATCCAGGTGATCATGACCCCCCTCGTGCTGCGCCTGGTGGAGCGTCGCCGCGCGCTGCTTTGAAGTGCCGACCGGCGCCTTCTGCCCCGGCAGAGGGCCATAAGCAAAACCGACTAACGCCTTGATGCGGTTTTCGCCGATAATTATGGTCTTTGCTGCACCGCAACGGTGCATCGGTGCCGGCCGATCCCCCTAAGGTCGCCCAGACCCGTACTGACCCACTCAGAGCCTGCAAGATGCCTATCGACCGCCCGCTTCCCGCCTTCAACGACCTCACCGGCGCGATTCGCGCCCTCGCCATGGACGCCGTCCAGAAGGCCAACTCCGGCCACCCCGGCATGCCAATGGGCATGGCTGAAATCGCTGAGGTTGTATGGCGCCGCCACCTGCGCCACAACCCGACGAATCCAAAATGGGCCGATCGCGATCGCTTCATCCTCAGCAACGGCCACGGCTCGATGCTGATCTACGCGCTGCTGCACCTGACGGGCTACGACGTCTCGATCGAGGATCTGAAGAGCTTCCGCCAGTTCCACTCGCGCACGCCGGGCCACCCTGAAGTCGGCTACACGCCAGGCGTCGAGACGACCACCGGCCCGCTCGGACAGGGCATCACCAACGCAGTCGGCTTCGCACTCGCAGAGAAGCTGCTCGCCGCTGAATTCAACCGCCCCGGCCATGCCGTAGTGGATCACTACACCTACACCTTCCTTGGCGACGGCTGCCTGATGGAAGGCGTTTCGCATGAAGCGTGTTCGCTGGCCGGCACGCTAGGCCTGGGCAAGCTGATCGCGTACTACGACGATAACGGCATCTCGATCGACGGCCATGTCGAGGGGTGGTTCACCGACGACACCAAGAAGCGCTTCGAAGCCTACGGCTGGCAGGTGATTGGCCCGATCGACGGGCACGACGCGGCTGCAATCGACGCCGCCACCGTGTCGGCAAAGGCCGAGACGAGCAAGCCGACGCTGATCATCTGCAAGACGATCATCGGCATGGGCTCGCCGAACAAGGCCGACAGTCACGATTCACACGGCGCACCGCTCGGTGCGGCGGAAATCGAAGCCACGCGCAAGGTGATCGGCTGGGATCACCCCGCATTCGAGATCCCTGCTGACGTCTACGCACAATGGAGCGCCAAGGAAGCCGGTGCCACCCGCGAGACCGAGTGGAACACCCGCTTCGCCGCGTACAAGGCTGCCTTCCCGGAACTGGCCGCCGAGTTCGTGCGCCGCATGGCAGGCGAACTGCCCGCCGACTGGTCGGCCAAGCGCGACGCCGCTCTGGCCAAGATCGTCGAGAAGGGCGAAACCATCGCCACCCGCAAGGCCAGCCAGAACGCCATCGAGGCGCTGGCGCCGGCGCTGCCCGAACTGCTGGGCGGTTCGGCCGACCTCGCCGGTTCCAACCTGACGCTGTGGTCCGGCTCCAAGAGCGTGACCCGCGACGCTGGCGGCAACTACATCAACTACGGCGTGCGCGAGTTCGGCATGACCGCCATCGCCAACGGCCTCGCGCTGCACGGCGGCTTCATCCCCTACACCGCGACCTTCCTGGTGTTCTCGGACTACGCGCGCAACGCGATCCGCATGGCGGCGCTGATGAAGCAGCGCCAGATCATGGTCTACACGCATGATTCGATCGGCCTCGGCGAAGACGGCCCGACGCACCAACCGGTTGAGCATGTCGCCAGCCTGCGCATCATCCCGAACCTGGATGTCTGGCGCCCCTGCGACACGGTGGAAACCGCGGCCGGCTGGATCAACGCGCTGGAGCGTGCCGACGGCCCGACGGTGCTCGCGCTGTCGCGCCAGAACCTGCCCTTCGTCGCACGCAGCGCCCAGCAGATCGCAGACATCCGCCGCGGCGGCTATGTGCTCTCCGACGCCGAAGGCGCCAAGGCGGTGATCATGGCCACGGGTTCGGAAGTCGCACTCGCACTGACGGCGCAGAAGCAACTCGCCGAAGCGGGCATCCCGGTGCGTGTCGTGTCGATGCCCAGCACCAATCAGTTCGACAAGCAGGACGCCGCCTACAAAGCCGCAGTTTTGCCTGTAAACCTGCCGAAAGTGGCTGTCGAAGCCGGTGTTTCAGCCCATTGGTACCGTTATGTGGGCTCAAACGGCGCCGTAATCGGCATGGACAGCTTCGGAGAGTCCGCTCCGGCTGGCGAATTGTTCAAACATTTTGGGTTTACCCCCGATTACGTCAAAAAGGCAGTCGAAGCGCTGCTGTAAAGTCGATGTGATTTCTTAGGCGCACATGGACTCCCCCGGTCCGGTGCCGGTCGCGCGCAACGCGGCAGTCGTTCAGGGACATAGCACTACCCCCTTTACCAGGAGAAAACAATGACGATCAAGGTTGGTATCAATGGTTTTGGCCGTATCGGCCGTATGGTTTTCCGCGCTGCCGTTCAGAACTTCTCTGACATCGAAATCGTTGGCATCAACGACCTGCTCGAGCCCGACTACCTCGCATACATGCTGAAGTACGACTCGGTGCACGGCCGCTTCAAAGGTGAAGTGTCGGTCGAAGGCAACACCCTGATCGTCAACGGCAAGAAGATCCGCCTGACCGCTGTCAAGGATCCGGCCGAACTGAAGTGGGACGAAGTCGGTGCGGACGTGGTCGTCGAATCGACCGGCCTGTTCCTGACCAAGGAAACCTGCCAGAAGCACATCGCTGCCGGCGCCAAGAAGGTTGTTCAATCGGCTCCGTCGAAGGATGACACCCCGATGTTCGTGTACGGCGTGAACCACACGACCTACGCGGGCCAGGACATCATTTCGAACGCCTCCTGCACCACCAACTGCCTGGCCCCGATCGCCAAGGTCATCAACGACAACTTCGGCATCAAGCGCGGCCTGATGACCACGGTGCACGCTGCTACCGCCACCCAGAAGACCGTTGACGGCCCGTCGAACAAGGACTGGCGCGGTGGCCGCGGCATCCTGGAAAACATCATCCCGTCGTCGACCGGCGCTGCCAAGGCTGTCGGCGTGGTGATCCCGGAAGTCAAGGGCAAGCTGACCGGTATGGCCTTCCGCGTTCCGACCTCCGATGTGTCCGTGGTCGACCTGACCGTGGAACTCGAAAAGTCGGCCACGTACGAACAAATCTGCGCAGCCGTGAAGGCCGCGTCGGAAGGCCCGATGAAGGGCGTGCTCGGCTACACCACCGACAAGGTCGTTTCGACCGACTTCCGTGGCGAGGCCAACACCTCGGTGTTCGATGCTGAAGCCGGCATCGCGCTGGACGGCACCTTCGTCAAGCTCGTCGCCTGGTACGACAACGAGTGGGGCTACTCCAACAAGGTCCTGGAGATGGTTCGCGTCGTTTCCAAGTGATTGGCCTGAGCGCATGAACTGACACGGAGCTTCCGGCACATCCCGCTGGGACCTCCGTGTTTTTTCTGCCCACGCGCCGCGACTTGCGGGCGCCGGTACGACTAGATCTACGCAAGGTGGCACGTCTGGGTTGTGCGTGCGCGGGCAGCGCTTGACGCCGCGCACATCGAACGACGGCAAACCTTCATCTCTCCCTTGAAATCGAGAACATCGCCATGCAATTCAAAAAACTGGCCGACCTGGACCTTGCTGGCAAGCGGGTCTTCATCCGGGCCGACATGAACGTCCCCCAGGACGATGCCGGCAAGATCACCGACGACACCCGTATCCGCGCTTCAGTCACCGGCATCAAGCTGGCCCTGGAAAAAGGCGCCGGCGTGATGGTGACCTCGCACCTCGGTCGCCCGACCGAAGGCGAATTCAAGCCCGACGATTCGCTGGCGCCTTGCGCCCAGCGCCTTTCGGAGCTGCTGAACATGCCGGTGCGTCTGATCCAGAACTGGGTCGACGGCGGCTTTGAGGTCAAGCCGGGTGACGTGGTCGTTCTCGAGAACTGCCGCGTCAACAAGGGCGAGAAGAAGAACAACGAAGAGCTGGCCGCCAAGATGGCCAAGCTCTGCGATGTGTATGCGAATGACGCCTTTGGTACCGCCCATCGCGCCGAAGCCACGACCCATGCGCTCGCCCTGGCTGCGCCGGTGGCGTGTGCCGGCCCGCTGATGGCAGCGGAACTCGACGCGATCGGCCGCGCGCTCGGCAACCCGAAGCGTCCGCTGGTTGCGATCGTTGCGGGCTCGAAGGTTTCGACCAAACTCACGATTCTCGACAGCCTGGCGGACAAGGTCGATCAGCTGATCGTGGGCGGTGGCATCGCCAACACGTTCATGGCGGCTTCGGGACTGCCGGTCGGCAAGTCGCTGATGGAAGCGGATCTGATTCCCGAAGCCAAGCGCATCATCGAAAAGATGGCCGCACGGGGCGCCGGCGTGCCGATCCCGACTGACGTCGTGGTCGCGACCGAATTCAAGGCCGATGCAGTTGCCACCACCAAGGCAGCGGCGGATGTCGGTGCCGACGAGATGATTCTCGACATCGGGCCGAACACCGCGGCGGCACTCGCCGAACAGCTCAAGGCAGCGGGCACGATCGTCTGGAACGGTCCGGTCGGCGTGTTCGAGTTCGAACAGTTCGCCAATGGCACCAAGGCAATCGCCGATGCGATCGCCAACTCGGAAGGATTCTCGATCGCGGGCGGCGGCGATACCGTTGCTGCGATCGGCAAGTTCGGCATCACCGACAAGGTCAGCTACATCTCGACCGGCGGCGGCGCCTTCCTTGAATTCCTTGAGGGCAAGACACTGCCGGCCGTCGATGCGCTGATGAAGCGCGCCGAAGGTTGATCGGTGTGTGACACGGCAATTTCGGTTGTCGTGCGCTTTCCCGGCAAGGCTTGAAGCAGCTAACTAGTATTTACGGTACGCGGGGCGCGCAGTGTGATGCGCCCTGCACCCGGTCCTCTCCCCCCAGGTGACGGCACGACCGTCACAACATCCCCCATAAAGGAGCTCGGATGCAACGCCATACCAAAATCGTCGCCACCCTCGGACCGTCGTCGTCGGACCCGGAAACGCTTGAGCGCATGATCGCTGCCGGCGTCGACGTCGTTCGGATGAACTTCTCGCACGGCAAGGCCGAGGACCACATCGCCCGCGCCAACATGGTCCGCGCCGCGGCGGCCAAGGTCGGCCGCAACGTCGGCATCCTCGGTGACCTGCAAGGCCCGAAGATCCGCGTCGGCAAGTTCGAGAAGAACAAGATCACGCTGGCCAACGGCGCCAAGTTCATCCTCGACGCCACCTGCGAGATGGGTAACCAGGATCGCGTCGGCCTCGACTACAAAGAGCTGCCGCGCGATGTGTCGCCCGGCACCGTCCTGCTGCTGGACGACGGCAAGATCACGCTGGAAGTCGAAAAGGTCAAAGGCACCGAGATCCACACCAAGGTGATCCAGGGCGGCGACCTGTCGAACAACAAGGGCATCAACCGCAAGGGCGGCGGCCTGACCGCACCGGCGCTGACCGCCAAGGACATGGAAGACATCAAGACCGCAGCCCAGATGGGGGTCGACTTCCTCGCGGTGTCCTTCCCGAAGAGCGCGGCCGACATGTACATGGCGAAGACGCTGATGCGTGCCGCCGGCGGCCATGCGCTGACGATCGCCAAGATCGAGCGTACCGAAGCGGTTGAGCTCAAGGTACTGGAAGAGATCCTGAATTCGTCCGACGGCATCATGGTCGCCCGTGGCGACCTGGCAGTCGAAGTCGGCGAAGCTGCGGTGCCGGCGCTGCAAAAGCGCATGATCCGTGTCGCCCGCGAGATGAACAAGCTGACGATCACCGCGACCCAGATGATGGAATCGATGATCTCCAGCCCGGTGCCGACCCGTGCCGAAGTGTCCGACGTGGCCAACGCCGTGCTCGACGGTACCGACGCGGTGATGCTGTCGGCCGAAACCGCCGCCGGCAAGTTCCCGGTTGAAACCGTGGAAGTCATGGCGCGCGTGGCCACCGAAGCCGAGAAGTTCAACCCGATCACGCTGGATCAGCACTTCCTCGACCGCACCTTCAGCCGTATCGACCAGTCGATCGCGATGGCCGCGCTGTTCACCGCGCACCACATGGGCGCCAAGGCGATCGCCGCGCTGACCCAGTCGGGCTCGACCGCGCTGTGGATGAGCCGCCTGAACGTCGGTCTGCCGGTCTATGCGCTGACGCCGGATCAGGAAACCGTTCGCAAGTGCGCGCTGATGCGCGAGGTCTACCCGATCCTGACCCCGCCGCAAGACAACATCGACCGCGAGCGTCTGCTGCGTGATGCGGAAAAGATCCTGCTGAAGAACAAGGTTGTGCAGCCGGGCGACATCGTCGTGTTCACCTGCGGTGATCCCGTCGGCCAGTCGGGCGGTACCAACAGCCTGAAGATCGTGCGTATCGGCGAAAGCGCCTGAACGCCACCCACCCACAGATTGGAAGACAACATGTCCAAGATTTTTGATTTCGTGAAGCCGGGCGTCGTCACCGGCGACGACGTGCAGAAGATCTTCGAGGTCGCCAAGGCCAACAAGTTCGCGCTGCCCGCCGTCAACTGCGTCGGCACCGACTCGATCAACGCCGTCATCGAAGCCGCCGCCAAGGCCAAGGCTCCGGTCATCGTGCAGTTCTCCAACGGTGGCGCCCAGTTCATGGCCGGCAAGGGCCTGAAGCTGGAAGGCCAGCAAGCCGCCATCATCGGCGCGATCTCCGGTGCGCACCATGTGCACGCTGTGGCCGCCGCCTACGGCGTGCCGGTCATCCTGCACACCGACCACGCTGCCAAGAAGCTGCTGCCGTGGATCGACGGCCTGCTCGACGCGGGTGAAAAGCACTTCGCCGCGACCGGCAAGCCGCTGTTCTCCTCCCACATGCTCGACCTGTCGGAAGAGTCGCTGCAAGAGAACATCGAGATCTGCGAAAAGTACCTCGCCCGCATGGCCAAGATGGGCATGACGCTGGAGCTCGAACTGGGCTGCACCGGTGGTGAGGAAGACGGCGTCGACAACAGCCACATGGACCAGTCGGCCCTCTACACCCAGCCGGAAGACGTGGCCTACGCCTACGAGAAGCTGATCAAGATCAGCCCGCGTTTCACCATCGCGGCCTCGTTCGGCAACGTGCACGGCGTCTACAAGCCGGGTAACGTGAAGCTGACCCCGAAGATCCTCGACAACTCGCAGAAGTATGTGTCGGAGAAGTTCGGCGTGCCGGCCAAGACCCTGAACTTCGTGTTCCACGGTGGCTCGGGTTCGACCGCGCAGGAAATCGAGGATTCGGTGTCCTACGGCGTCATCAAGATGAACATCGACACCGACACGCAGTGGGCGTGCTGGGAAGGCATCCTGAAGTACTACAAGGACAAGGAAGCCTACCTGCAAGGCCAGCTGGGCAACCCGGAAGGCCCGGACAGCCCGAACAAGAAGTACTACGACCCGCGCGTCTGGCTGCGCAAGGGCCAGGAAACCATGATTGCCCGCCTCCAGCAGGCCTTCACGGAACTGAACTGCGTCGACGTGCTGTAAGCAGCGTCGCCCAGGCAAGCCGGAAGGCGCCATCCGTAAGGGTGGCGCCTTTTTCTTTGTGCTGCCGGGCCGCCAAGCACCGGGTGACGAATTGCTGCCGCGGCCGACTTATGGAAACTCCTGACGCCCATTCGGCACGAAAATCGGACACAATGCCGGCCTCGCGACGGAAGCGTGCGGCCATAAGCCGTTGAATTTCCGTCTTTTTCGCCTGCGACAGCCCCCCGTTTCGCGGCACCCCACCCTGAAATGGAGTACTCCGATGCCTCTCGTCTCGATGCGCCAGCTGCTCGACCATGCCGCCGAACACAGCTACGGCCTGCCCGCCTTCAACGTGAACAACCTGGAACAGGTCCAGGCCATCATGGAAGCCGCCCAGGAGACCGGCAGCCCGGTGATCATGCAGGGCTCGGCCGGCGCGCGTAAGTACGCTGGCGAAGCCTACCTGCGCCACCTGATCCTGGCCGCGCTGGAAACGCATCCGGACATCCCGGTCGTGATGCACCAGGACCATGGCGCCAGCCCGGCGATCTGCATTCAGGCGATCCGCTCCGGTTTCTCCAGCGTGATGATGGACGGCTCGCTGCTCGAAGACGCCAAGACGCCGTCGAGCTTCGATTACAACGTCGCCACGACCCGCAAGGTGGTCGAGATGGCCCACGCGGTGGGCGTATCGGTCGAAGGCGAGCTGGGCTGCCTCGGCTCGCTGGAAACCGGCCACGGCGAAGCCGAAGATGGACACGGCGCCGAAGGTGTGCTGTCGCACGACCAGTTGCTGACCGACCCGAACGAGGCTGCGGAGTTCGTGCGTGCCACCGGCGTCGATGCACTGGCGATCGCGATCGGCACCTCGCACGGCGCCTACAAGTTCACCCGCCCGCCCACCGGCGCGGTGCTGCGCATCGACCGCATCAAGGAAATCCACGCCCGCATCCCCAACACCCATCTGGTGATGCACGGCTCGTCCTCGGTGCCGCAGGACTGGCTCGCAATCATCAACGAATTCGGCGGCGACATGGGCAGCACCTATGGCGTGCCGGTCGAAGAGATCGTCGAAGGCATCCGCCATGGCGTGCGCAAGGTGAACATCGACACCGACCTGCGCATGGCTTCGACCGGCGCGATCCGCCGCCATCTCGCGAAGGATGGCAAGAACTTCGACCCGCGCAAGTACCTGGTGGAAGCCAAGAACGCGATGAAGGCCATCTGCAAGGCGCGCTTTGAAGCCTTCGGCTGCGCTGGCCAGGCGCAGAAGATCCGCGCCCTGTCGCTCGACACGATGGCCGCCCGCTACAAGTCGGGCGAACTCGCGCAGCAAATCGCCTGATAGCGCCAACGGCCCCGGCGCGCGACCCATAGCGAACGCGCGTCGGCGCACTGAAACATCTGCGAGGTGTCCAGCCGCACCCGCCGGCGGTATAGTCAGGGCGCGCGATCCGCGCTGCCCTCCCCCCGGCAACCATGACACCTGAAGGCTCCCTGCTGCACCGCGCCCGCGGCGCATTCAAATACGGACTCGAGTGGATCGAGTTCTTCGGCCTCGCCGTGATCGGTGTTGCCACCTCCATCGCCATGGGTGAAGAAGTCCTGGCGATGTGGCAGAACAACCGTGTCACGCTGACCGATCTGCTGCTGATGTTCCTTTTCCTCGAAGTGCTGACGATGATCGCGCAGTACTTCAAGAGCGGTCAGTTGCCGGTGCGCTTTCCACTCTACATCGGCATGGTGGCGCTCGCCCGCTACCTGATCCTCGACCTCAAGGAACTCACCGAATGGCGGATGCTGGCAATCTCCGCCGCGATCCTGCTGCTGGCGATCGGCGTTCTCGTCATCCGCTACGGCCATGTCCGCTACCCGTACAACGAAGATCGCGACACCCCGCCCAAGAAACCCTATGTAAGGGAATAGCACCCCGCGTGGCGCGCTTTTGCCCGTAAAACCATGGCCGGCGCGTTGCCGGCCTTGCACTGTGGCCCCTGCGTGCTATACGAATGGAATGCCTGATGCGCATTTCATCCAATAACAACCAGCAAGGAGCTTCCCATGGCGGGCGCCAAACGTGCACTTTGTGTCGGCATCAACATCTTCAAGAACTATCCCGGCGCGCAACTCAATGGCTGTGTCAATGACGCCGCCAGCATGCAGGACATGCTCGTCAAGCAACTCGGATTCGCCGCCGAAGACATCCAGGTCCTCACCGATGCACAGGCCACCAAGGCCAAGGTGATGGGGGCGTTGAGCAAACTGGTCGATGCCGCCGTCGCGGGCAAGCTCACGCACCTGGTGTTCAGCCTGTCTTCGCACGGTACCCAGGTGCCCGATCTGGACGACGACGAGGCCGACCACGCGGACGAAGCCTTCTGCATGCACGACCTGGCCGAGAAGAACGGCGAATGGGACCGTGATCGCGTGCTGGTCGATGACGAATTGCGCGTGCTGTTCGCCAAGGTGCCGAAGACCGTTCTGGTCGAATGCTTCTTCGATACCTGCCACAGCGGCACCGGCCTCAAGGCGCTCGACCTGATGCCAACCCGCAAACCCCGCTGGCTGCCGCCGCCGACCCCGATCGCGATCGACAACATGGCCGGGCGCAGCGCGCCGGGGCTGCGCAAACGACTCGACGATTCGGGCATCGACCACGCCATCCTGTGGGCGGCGTGCAAATCCAGCCAGACCAGTGCCGACGCCAAGATCGGCAAGGCCTATGCCGGCGCCTTCACCTACTACCTGACCGCCCGCATCAAGGCGGCCAAAGGCAAGATCAAGCGCAGCGAACTGCTCAAGCAAGTCCGGGAAGACCTCAAGACCAATCGCTATACGCAGGTTCCGGAACTCGACTCGGACCGCGCGCACAAGGCAACCCTGCTCGGCACCTGACGCCGCAACCGAAGCAACCCGAAATGGCGCGCTACGGCGCGCTTTTTTTTTGCTTGATGGCGGGCAAGGCAACGCGCACCGCAAGCGGCCAATCTCGGGCTCCCCCAAACAGTGAAAATCGCCATGCCACTGATCCGCCTCGACGAACTCACGGTCCGACCCAAAACGCCGCCAAGCGGTTTCGCCCTCTTTGCCCTCGGCTTCCGGCCGTTCTACCTGCTTGCGGCCGCATTCGCCGCGCTCGCCGTCCCGATCTGGCTGGCGCAATTCACCGGCGCCCTCGCGTCACCAGCGCCGTTCGTCGCCCTCCACTGGCACGCCCATGAAATGGTGTTCGGCTTCGCCGTCGCGGTGATCGTCGGCTTCCTGTTCACTGCCGGGCAGAACTGGACCGGCCTTCCCACGCCGAATGGCTGGCCGCTTACGGCGCTCGCCGCACTCTGGCTACTCGGTCGCGTTGCGATGTACGCGGCGCCGCCAGCGGTGGCCGCTGCCTGCGACCTGCCCTTCCTTCCCGCAGCAGCGTTTGCCCTCGGCAAGGTCCTGTGGCGCGCGAAGAGCCAGCGCAACTACTTCACCGTGGCCCTGCTGCTGGCCTTGGGCGCAGCGAACGCGCTCTTCCACGCAAGCACCCATGGCTGGCTCGCTGCGGACCCGCTGGAAGTCATGCACGGCGCACTGGCCTTGGTGATCATGCTGGTCACGATCATCGCCGGGCGCATCGTCCCGAGTTTCACAGCCAACGCGCTGAAGGGCGTGCGGCAGTTCCAGAACGACCAGCTGAACATCTGCGCCATCGCCTTCACCGGTAGCGCGCTTGCGCTCGCTGTCGGCGCCGCGTCGCCCGCGCTCACGGCCACGGCCGCGCTGATTGCAGCTGCATTGCAGGCGGTACGCTCCTGGGGCTGGAATCCGTGGGCGACCCGCAGGACGCCGCTGCTGTGGATATTGCATCTGGGGCATCTGTGGCTGGTCGTCGGGCTGGTGCTGCTCGCGCTGGGCAGCCTGCATCTGGTGCCCGCCTCCCTCGCCTGGCATGCCTTCGGCGTTGGCGCGATGAGCGGCCTGATCCTGGGCATGATCACCCGCACCGCCCTAGGCCACACCGGCCGTCTGCTCAGCGCCGGGCACGTCGAAACGGTCGCCTACACGCTGCTGAATGCTGGCGCTGCAATCCGGGTGTTCGGCCCGTTGCTGTGGCCAGCGGGATACAGCCTGGCGCTCGGCGTTGCGATGGGGTGCTGGAGTACGGCGTTCGTGCTGTACCTGATCCGGTACGCGCCGCTGCTGGTGCGACCGAGAATCGACGGTCGGCCGGGCTGAGAAAAAAACGGGGGCTCGGGCGAGGAGCAAAAACCTTCGCCCCCTGTAAGGGATAGGAGATGCACCTGAGAGTCGATTCGGGCTGCAAGGCGCGGACACCCGACAAGGATCCGCCCTCGCAGCCCCGGGACGACAGGCCCGGAATCAGTTGTGTTGCGCGTCGTGACGCTGGCGCCAGATATGACGGGAGCTGCGGTCTTCGGACATCGCGATATGCCGCTGCTCATGGGCGCCAACATGGCCATCGGCGCCGGCGCGTGCCTGCAGGCGATCGTCATGGGCCTGCTGGCGTTCCATGCGGCCCGCCTCATGGGTCGTCAGGCTGCCATCGGCGACGCCGTTGCGAATGCGCGACTGCTGGTTGATGTCGCGCTGCACATCCGCCTGCATCCGCCGGCTCGACGCCGAATTCGGGTTGCCGCGCTGCGCGTCGTGCTTTTCGTCATGGATGGCACGGCTTTCGGCATCCTGCGCCTGACGAATTCGCGCAGCCTCGTTCTTGCCGATCTTTCCATCGCGCGCTGCACGCGCCTCCATCTGGTCGATGCGCGCCTCGCCCTTTTCCAGGCGCGCGGCCTCCTTCGTGTTCAGCGAACCGGACTGCAGCCCCTGCTCGATACGCTGTTCCTGCTTGACGTTGCGGTCCAGCATGTTGGCATCGTCCGCGACAGCGGCAGCAACCGGAAGGCTGGCGAGCAGCACCGCCATCAAACCCAGCTTGGTGTTCATTCGTGTCTCCTCGCGCATGCAGCGCATTGATTGTTCGATGTGTTCGCGACCTCCAGTCACCCGGTTGTCATTGCGATGGCTGCATCGTGCCGCAGCGGTGCCGTACATGCGTTTCGCGGTAGTGAGCCATTGCAAGGATTTGTAATGGGGCGTGATATGGTGCGCCGCATGATCCTCCGCAGACTTCACATTTTCGCCGCGCTCGCCCTGCTGGGTGTGTGGTCGCGCGGCTTCGCCGCACTGCCCGACGATGTCAGCCGCGCCCTGAAGGCCAACGCGATTCCGGAAAGTGCGGTTTCGCTCTGGGCCGCCCCGCTCGATGCGGCGGCGCCAACCTGGTCGCATCGCGCCGACACCGCCCGCAACCCGGCCTCGGTGATGAAACTGCTGACCAGTCTGGCTGCGCTGGAAACACTCGGCCCTGCCTACACCTGGAAGACCGAGGCCTGGACCATTGGCAGCATCGAGAACGGCACGCTGAAGGGCGATCTCGTGCTGCGGGGCGGGGGTGACCCCTTCCTGACCTGGGACCGCTTCGCCGCCTTGCTGCGCGACATCCGCAGTCGCGGCGTGCGAGATATCGAGGGCGATCTGGTGCTCGACCGCAGTCGCTTCGCCTTGCCGCCGCACGACCCCGGCGCCTTCGACGGTCGCGCGGCGCGTGCCTACAACGCCGCGCCCGATGCGCTGTCGGTAAACTTCAACGCGGTGACGCTGCGGATCAGCCCGCGGCCCGACGGGCGCATCGATGTCACCCCCACCGTGCCCTTCGCCGGCTTGACGTTGGATAACCGCTTGCGCGCGCAGGGCGGCGAAAGCTGCCCTTCTTGGCGCGATCTGGTCGCCCCGGAGATCGCGGCAAACGGCGACAAGCTGAGCGTGCGCCTGCCGGGCCGCTTCCCGCTCGCCTGCGGTGAGAAGTTGTTGAACCTCGCCACGCCCGACCCCGCCACGATGGCGGCCGGCGTGTTCCGCGCCCTGTGGGCGGAACTGGGCGGCACGTTCTCAGGCAAGGTACGCAGCGGCACGCTGCCGGAAGGCGCCACGCCGTTGACCGTCTGGCTCTCTCCGCCCCTTGCCGACGTGCTGCGCGAGACGGACAAGTACTCCAACAACCTGATGGCGCGGCAGATCTTTCTGACGCTCGCCTTCGATGGCAGTGACGTCGCGGCCACGCCCGAACGCGCGAGTGAACGGGTGCGCACCTGGATGCTTCAGCGGGGGCTAGATCCGCAGCAATGGGTGCTCGAAAACGGATCCGGCCTGTCGCGCCAGGAGCGCACCACCGCAACGCAGCTCGGCGCCCTGTTGCGCGCCGCGTGGGCAAGCCCACGCATGCCGGAATTCATGGCCGCCCAGCCGGTGATCGGCATCGACGGCACAATGAAGAAGCGCCTGCCCGACACCCCGCTGGCTGGGCGCGGCTATGTGAAGACCGGCACGCTCGATGGCGTGCGCAGCGCCGCCGGCTATGTACTCGACGCCAAGGGCCGCTGGATTGCATTCGCCTGGCTCGTGAATCACCCCGACGCCGATGGTGCGGAAGCCGCGTTCGAGGCGCTGCTGACGACGCTGTATGGCGGGCGCTGAGGGCGCCGCGCGGAATTACAGCTGATCGAACACCGCTAGCAGCTCTGCTTCGCCCATATCGCGCGCCGAAGCCAGTTCGCCGGCCGAAGTCGCCTTGAGCAACTTGCCGTCCGCCGCCAGCACTGCCGCGGCGGGGATGCCCTTCTTGCTCGGATTGCCGTATTCGGCTGCGATGTCCTGGTTGCGATCCCAGTTGCCGACGTCCACCTTGGCGACGACATAGCGCTTCGACACCCGCTCGGCGAGCTTGCCCTCGCCCATCTTGCGCGCGAGTTCCCGGCAGTCCTTGCACCAGTTCGCGCCGAACACCAACAGCACCTGCTTCTTGTGCGCCTTGGCCTGCGCGAGGGCTGCAGCAATGTCGGCGTGGGCGTTGGCCTTCTCGTCGTAAGGCAACACATCGGCCGCACCGGCCGATGCAGTCGACAGCAAAATCAGCAGGAGGATGGTGAGGCTGGAACGAAGGGCGCGTAGCATGGCGACGGTTTCGGATCGGGACACAAACCCGGAATCTAACATCGCGCGGCCGGCATGATGCAACCCGCCCCGCCACCGCACACCCCGGCGCATCAACGTCAAGGAGCCAGAAAATGGAATACCGTCGTCTTGGCCGCTCAGGCCTGCAGCTCAGCCAACTCTCGCTCGGCTCGTGGGTGACCTATCACAACCAGGTCGATACCCGGGCGGCACGGGAATTGATGGCCGCCGCACACGATCGCGGCGTGAACTTCTTCGACAACGCCGAGGCCTACGCCGGCGGCCGCTCGGAGGAAATCATGGGTACCGCGCTGCGCGAACTGGGCTGGTCGCGCAGCAAATACGTCGTGTCGACCAAGTTCTACTGGGGCCTCAACGAAGGGCCGAACCAGCGCAACACGCTCAACCGCAAGTACCTGCGGCAGGCGATAGACGGTTCGCTGCGACGCTTCGGGCTGGAATATGTCGACCTGGTGTTCTGCCACCGCGCCGACCCCAACACGCCGATCGAAGAAACCGTGTGGGCGATGCACGACATGATCGCGCAAGGCAAGGCGCTGTACTGGGGCACCTCGGAATGGAGCGCCGACGAAATCCGCGCCGCGTGGGAGATCGCAGAGCGCCACCACCTGCACAAACCGGTGATGGAGCAGCCGCAGTACAACCTGTTCCACCGCAAGCGGGTCGAACAGGAATACGCGCGGCTCTACGACGACATCGGACTCGGCCTGACGACCTGGAGCCCGCTGTCGTCGGGCCTTCTGACCGGCAAATACCGCAACGGCGTACCGGCGGGCAGCCGTGGCGCGCTCGAAAGCATGGCGTGGTTGCGCGAAGCGCTCATCGACCCGGCCCGCAACGCCAAGGTTGGCCGTTTTGTCGATATCGCCGCATCGCTCGACTGCACGCCGGCGCAGCTGGCGATTGCCTGGTGCAGCGCGAACCCTCGCGTTTCAACGGTGATCACCGGCGCATCCACGGTTGCACAACTCGATGAAAACTTCGGCGCACTCGCGGTCATCCCGAAACTCGACGACGCCTTGATGCAGCAGCTCGCCCAGTTGTTCGGCGAGGACTGACTCCGCGCTCAGGCACTCGCGGGGGCGACGGCCAGCGCCGCGAAGCGTTGCTGCAAGTCGGCGAAGGGCAGGCCGCGCCCGATCAGCACGATGCGGTTGTCGCGCTGCTCGCCGTGCGCCCAGGCCCTGCCATAGTCAAAGCCGGCGATGCGATGCACGCCCTGGAAGATCAGGCGGCGCGCTTCACCCGCAATCGACAGGATGCCCTTGTAGCGCAGTAGATCGTTGGCATGTGTCTCGATCAGCGCCTCGACGAAACTGGATACTTCATCGAGATCCAGTTCGCCGTCTGCCTCAAGCACGACCGAACCGATGCCGGCATCGTGGCGCGGCGCCTGCACCCCGGCCACGACTGCGCCGCTGCGGACAAAACCATGATTCGACTTGCGCGGCGGCAAGCCGCGTTCATCGAGTGAAAAGCCCCCGATGTTGAACAGGTCGAACCAGTCCTCGTCCGGTGAGCCGGCGCGCAGCAACGGCGCACGCAGGTTGATGTCACGCAGGCGCGGAAACAGCACGCCGGGCGCATCCGCTTCCTTGCAATCCGTCTTCGTCACCAACAGGCGGTCCGCATACGCGATCTGTGCCGTCGCCACGCGCTCACGCTCGATCTGCGTGATCGCATGGCAGGCGTCGACCAGCGTGATGACGCCATCCAGCGCATAGGCGCCACGCAGGGTCTCGTCCCAGAAGAAGTTCTGGATCACCGGGCCGGGGTCGGCGAGGCCGGTGGTCTCGATGATCAGCCGATCGAACGCAACCAGACCCATCTCGCGTCGCTCGGCCAGATCGATCAGCGCCGCGCTCAGCTCGCCCTGCACGCTGCAGCAGATACAGCCGTTGGAAAGCTCGACCACCGTCGTCGCGCCGGGGCCGACCAGATCGCCGTCGATGCTCTCGGCGCCGAATTCATTTTCCACCACCGCAATGCGCTGCCCGTGCGGCGCAGCGAGCAGCCGGTTGAGCAGCGTCGTCTTACCGGCGCCGAGGAAGCCGGTGAGCACAGTGACGGGAATCGGCGTGGCATTGGGGTTCATGGCGGTTTCCTTTGCGGAGTGCGCGCGGGTCTGCATCGCGGCCGGTGCAGACCCCCGAGCGCTCAGGGGGTGTTCAGCGACTCAGCAACACTTGCCGTTGCCCTTCGCACCGAAGCGGGCGTCCTGACGTTCGCGGAAGAATTCCTCGTAGGTCATGGGCGTCTGCTCAGGATGCGTCAGGCGCATGTGCTGCACATAGGTGTCGTAGTCGGGTTGGCCCACCATCAGGCGGGCCGCCTGACGGAGGGTTTCACCCATGCGAGCAAGGTCGCGAAACATTGCTTTGCGTTGGCGCTCAGCCAGCGTGCGCCGGCATCGGCTGATAGGCCGATTCCTGCGCCGTCGGGTGCGTGGCGCGGTAGGCGCGCAGCGCAGCGCGAATGCCGAACACGAGCACGGTGAGCACGACGAAGATGAAGAGCGCGCAGAGACTGGCGTCGACATAGTCGTTGAAGATCACGCGCTGCATCTGCTCGATGCTCTTGGCCGGTGCCAGCACTTCGCCGCGGTCTGCGGCTGCGCCGAACTTGGCCGCATGCGCGAGGAAGCCGACCTTCGGGTTCTCGCTGAAGATCTTCAGCCAACCGGCAGTGAGCGTGCAGGCCAGCAGCCAGACCGTCGGCGCGATCGTGACCCAGGCGTAGCGTTCGCGCTTCATCTTCACCAGCACCACCGTCGCCAGGATCAGCGCTACAGCGGCGAGCATCTGGTTCGCCACACCGAACAGCGGCCACAGCGTGTTGATGCCGCCGAGCGGATCGACCACGCCCTGATACAGGAAGTAACCCCAGGCCGCGACGCAGAGGCCGGTGGCGATCAGGTTGGCGACCAGCGATTCGGTGCGCTTGAGCGAGGGCACGAAGGTGCCGAGCAGATCCTGCAGCATGAAGCGGCCGGCACGCGTGCCCGCATCCACCGCGGTGAGGATGAAGAGCGCTTCGAAGAGGATCGCGAAGTGGTACCAGAAGGCCATCATCGCCTTGCCACCGATCGCGCCGGAGAGGATCTGCGCCATGCCGACCGCGAGCGTCGGTGCGCCGCCGGCACGCGAGATGATGGTCTTCTCGCCCACGTCCTGCGCCACTTGCAGAAGCATGTCCGGCGTCACGACGAAGCCCCACTGCGAGATCGCCACCGCGGCGGTTTCCGCGGTCTTGCCGAGCACGGCGGCCGGGCTGTTCATCGCGAAATACACACCTGGCTCGACGCAGGATGCGGCGACCAGCGCCATGATCGCGACGAAGGATTCCATCAGCATGCCGCCGTAGCCGATGAAAGGCGCGTGGTTTTCGTTCTCCAGCAGCTTGGGCGTGGTGCCCGACGAGATCAACGCATGGAAGCCGGACACGGCACCGCAGGCAATGGTGATGAAGAGGAAGGGGAACAGCGGGCCCGCCCACACCGGGCCGGTGCCATCGACGAACTTGGTCAGCGCGGGCATCTTCAGGTGCGGCGCGACGAACGCGATCCCGATCGCCAAGCCCATGATCGTGCCGATCTTGAGGAAGGTGGACAGGTAGTCACGCGGCGCGAGCAGCAGCCACACCGGCAGCACCGAGGCGATAAAGCCGTAGCCGATCAGAAGCCAGGTGAGTTGCTTGCCGTCGAAGGTGAACAGCGGTGCGAGCGCCGGATTCGCCGCGACATCGCCGCCGAACACGATTGCGGCCATCAGCAGCACGAAGCCGATGATCGAGATCTCGCCGATCTTGCCTGGGCGGATGAAGCGCAGGTAGATGCCCATGAAGATCGCGATCGGGATCGTTGCCGCCACGGTGAAGGAACCCCAGGGCGAATCGGTCAGCGCCTTCACCACGATCAGCGCGAGCACCGCGAGGATGATCACCATGATCATGAAGGTGCCGAACAGCGCCACGACGCCGGGAATCGGCCCGAGTTCGGACTTGATCAGGTCACCGAGCGAGCGGCCGTCGCGCCGCGTGGAGATGAACAGCACCATGAAGTCCTGCACCGCACCGGCGAAGATCACGCCCGCCAGAATCCACAGCATCCCCGGCAGGTAGCCCATCTGTGCCGCGAGCACCGGGCCCACTAGCGGGCCGGCGCCGGCGATCGCCGCAAAGTGGTGGCCGTAGAGCACGTACTTGTTGGTCGGGACATAGTCCAGGCCGTCGTTGTGTTTCCAGGCCGGGGTCATGCGCGAACCATCGACACCGACCACCTTGTGGGCGATGAAGAGGCCGTAGTAGCGGTAGCCAATCAGGTATACCGAGATCGCGGCGACGACCACCCACAGGGCATTGATGGTCTCGCCGCGGCTCAGCGCGACAACAGCAAGTGCGGATGCACCGAGCAGGGCGAGTGCGGCCCAGCCAAGGTGCGGAAGCAAGCGTTTCATGGTCTCCTCCAGTGCTGGCCCGAACAGAAGCCGCATGGGTTATCGATATCGGACGACGTCTGCGCTGCAACTGCGACGTTGTCTGAAGTATCGATAAGCGGATTTGATTGCACATCCGCAGGACTACCGAGATTCGCTACGTGGTGCTACGTAGGCACAAACCCGCACCGGCATGCCCGACAGCAAACCAATACCGGGGCGTGCCGCCGTCGGTGCCGGTGACCCGGCAACGAACGGCGGCGAAATGCAGTGTCTGGTCGATGGCTGGCACCCGGATCAAGTGCCGGCCAGGGCACGCGTCACGACGCGCCGATGTCAATGATCTCTTCGCAGGACTGATAGTCGTTGGTATAGGCGCCTGGCCGCCCTTCGGTATGGACCAGACGGTAGAAGCGATGGTCGCTCTTGCTGCTGCCTTCGCCCTTCTTGTAGATGTGAACGATGCGGATCTTCATGTCGATGCCGGACGCCTTGAAGGCGTAGTACTTGACGCCGCCCCACTCTGCGCTGAGCTTCTTCTTCTGGGTGTAACCGTACAGACCGTAGTCCTTGATGTCGTAGTCAAAACCACTGTGCAGCCAGCCATCCGGGGGTTCCTTGTCGAGCGGGTAGTCGCTGGAACGCGCCTTGCCGTCGCGCAGGTCGAGGATGAGTTGCTTGTTCAGTGCTCCGATCTGGTTCCATTTGACAGTAGCCATCAGGCGATCTCCGGTTGGGGTCGGGGGTTGGGTCAACAGCGACTTGGTTCTGCAGGATAGAAACCCGATTGCATACCGACAAGGCAATTTCGCGTGCGCAGAATGTGAGAAATCCACACCTCGATGAAACCGCTTGCGGCTGCCTATTCACGGCCTGCGCAGTGACTCGCCACAGGCACAGGCACCTCGGTACGCACGCGAGTGCTATAACGCGCCGGACACCTCGTACGATTGATCCATGCAACTCCGCCTGAAAGTCCTGATCCTCGCCGTCGCGCCCTTGCTGCTCGCCATCGCCGCAGTTGCAGCGGTCGTACGCATCGAGTCACGCGCGCTGGCGGAAGCCGAGCTTGCCGCGGTCGAGCCGGTACTGCTCGCCGCGCGCAAGGCCGAACTGCAGCACTACGTGCAACTCGCACTGGGCGCCGTCGAACGCCTGCACGGAAACGGCGATGATCAGGCGGCGCGCACCGAAGCATTGGCCACCCTGGCACGGCTCGACTACGGCCGCGACGGCTACTTCTTCGTCTACGACCTCGCCGGTCGCAACCTCATGCACCCGCGCCAGCCAGAGCTGGTCGGGCAGGATCTCTGGAACCTGCGAGATCCGCAGGGCACGCCGACGATCCAGCGCCTGATCGCGCAAGCCAAGGCCGGCGGCGGTTTCGTCGAGTTCATGTGGCAGCGCCCGTCGACCGGCAAGCTCGAACGCAAGCTCGGTTATGTCGCCCCGGAGCCCAAATGGGGCTGGATGATTGGCACCGGCATCTATCTCGATGACCTGGCCGACGCGCGGGCGCGCATCGACCGCGAGGCCTCCCACGCCATCAACGCGACGCTGGGCGTGATTGCCGGTATCGCGGTAGTGGCCGCCCTGCTGGTGGCGATGGGCGGGTTGGCGCTGAACCTGTCGGACCAGCGCGACGCCGAGGCGCGGATGCGCGCGCTGGCACACCAGGTGGTGCGCTCGCAGGAGAACGAACGCGCGCGGGTGGCGCGCGAGTTGCACGACGGCGTAAGCCAGTGGCTGGTGTCGGTGAAGTACATGTTCGAGTCGGTGCAGGTACGGCTTGATGCGCTCAAACACGACGATCTGGCGCCGGCCGCCGCATCGCTGGCGCGCGGCATCACGCGGCTGAACGAAGTGCTGCGCGAGATCCGCCGCATCTCGCACGGGCTGCGGCCAGCCGTGCTGGACGACCTCGGTCTCGCGCCAGCCCTGGCGCAGATCGTCGGCGAATTCGGCACGCGCACCGGCATCGCGACGGAATGCGACGCGGACCGCGACGTGCACCTCCCGGATGCCGTTGCGACCGCGCTCTTCCGTGTCACGCAGGAAGCACTCGCGAATGCCGAACGCCACGCGGGCGCGACGCAAGTACGTCTGACTCTGGGTCGCGTCGAGGGCGGCGTGCGACTGCAGATCCGTGATGACGGCAAGGGCTTCAACCTCGCCGAAGTGCATGAACACCCGCGCGGTGGCATCGGCCTGTCGAGCATGCAGGAGCGGGTCGAGACGCTGGGCGGGCGCTTCGACTTGCAATCGGGCCCGCAAGGCACGACGATCGAAGCCTTGTTCCCGGAAGCTGCATTGAAAGTCTGAACTGATGTCCGAAGCCGCCGCCAGCGTCCGCATCCTGCTCGTCGACGACCATCCGCTGGTGCGCGACGGCGTGCGCGCACGCCTTGAAACCGTGCCGGGTTTCGCCGTCGTGGCCGAGGCGGGCACTGCGACCGAGGCGCTCACCCAGGCGGAAATCCACACGCCGGATATCGCGCTGATGGACGTCGGCCTGCCCGGCACCAGCGGCGTAGAGCTGGCGCGCATGTGCCACGAGCGCTTTCCGGCGTTGCGCATCGTCATGCTGACCATGCATGACCAGCCGCAGGTGGTGGTGGAAGCGTTCCGCGCGGGCGCGCGCGGCTATGTGCTCAAGGACAGCCCGGCGCAGGAAATCGTCGCCGCGATCCAGACGGTGATGGCTGGCCGCCGGTATTACTCGGCCGGCGTGGCCGACGCGCTGGCGCACGGCGCCGCGCCGGAACCCTTGCTGTCGGTGCGCGAGAAAGAGGTGCTCGCGTTCATCGCAGAAGGGCTTTCGAGCAAGGAAATCGCGCAGCGGCTCGACCTGTCGGTGCGCACCGTCGAAACCCACCGTCTCAACATCAAACGCAAGCTGGAACTCGACGGCTCGGCCGCGCTGGCGCGCTTCGCGGTCGAGCGCAAGTGGACCGGACTCTAGGCGCCGCAGGCCACCCGATCAGTGCTCACCGAGCCGATCCGGCCGCAACAGTTCGATCTTGAACGCCGCCTCGTAGGGCGGCACATGGCACTCGACGACATCGCGGTCTGACAACTGAAGGCAGAGCCCGACCACATCGGCCTTCACCGGCAGCGTGGCAACGCAACGGTCGACCAGCACCGCGGCGTGCACCGCAGCTGCGCCGCGACCGGTCAGGTAGGCCAGCACCCGCGCCAGCGAGTGCCCCTCGAACAGCACGTCGTCGACCACCATGACCGTGGCGCGCGAGATGTCTCGCGCGGCGAACAGCGCATCTTCCGTGAGCTCGGTATCGGGGTGGAGCAACGCAAGATCGTCGGCATAGCGCTTGAGCTTGATCTCGTAGCGGGCGATATCGAGACCGTAGTTCGCCCGCAGGCGCGCCTGCAGCATCACCGACAGCGGCCCCCCACGCCGCAGGATGCCCAGCAGCAGCGGATCCTCGGCGCCGGCGAGCAAGGGGAAGGCCTGCGCCGCCATCCAGTCGACGACCATTTCAAGGCGCACCGCGTCGTACAAGGTGAAGCGCTGCCCCGCTACTGTGTGCTCCATTTGATGCCTCTTGGACACTCGACGTTCGCTACAGACGCCAGATTGCGCCAAGCAGCGGGGCTTGGCTTGTTAAGCGGCTGCTCGGGCGGAAGCGGCAACACTCACTGTCTTGGGTGGCACCCGCCAGACGCGCAAGTCGTCATGCGCAGCGGCCAATCCATTGCCGCATGGCGCACGGCCATCACAAGCCAAGCTCGCCCCACATCTGGTCCACGCGCCGCTTGACCGCCTCGTCCATGACGATCGGGCGCCCCCATTCGCGCTGCGTCTCGCCAGGCCACTTGTTGGTCGCATCCAGCCCCATCTTGCTGCCAAGCCCCGCCACCGGCGACGCGAAATCAAGGTAATCGATCGGCGTGTTGTCGACCAGTGTGGTGTCGCGGGTGGCGTCGACGCGCGTGGTCATCGCCCAGATCACTTCCTTCCAGTCGCGGATGTCCACGTCGTCGTCCACCACGATGATGAACTTCGTGTACATGAACTGGCGCAGGAAGCTCCAGATGCCGAACATCACCCGCTTGGCGTGGCCCGGGTAGGCCTTCTTGATGCTGACCACCGCCAGCCGGTAGGAGCAGCCCTCGGGCGGCAGGTAGAAATCGACGATCTCCGGGAACTGTTTCTGCAGCAGCGGCACGAAGACCTCGTTCAGCGCCAGACCCAGCATCGCCGGCTCGTCGGGCGGCTTTCCGGTGTAGGTGCTGTGATAGATCGGGTCGCGCCGCATCGTGATGCGCTCGATCGTGAAGACGGGGAAGTCCGACACCTCGTTGTAGTAGCCGGTGTGGTCGCCGTAGGGGCCTTCAGGCGCCATGTCGCCGGGGTGGATCACGCCTTCGAGCACGATCTCGGCCGAGGCCGGCACCTGCAGGTCCGAGCCCACGCACTTCACCAGCTCGGTCTTCGAGCCGCGCAGCAGGCCCGCGAACTGGTATTCGGAAAGCGAATCCGGTACGGGCGTTACTGCGCCAAGAATCGTCGCCGGATCGCAGCCCAGCACCACCGCGACCGGGAAAGGCTGGCCGGGGTTTGCCTGCTGGAACTCGCGATAATCTAGCGCGCCGCCACGATGCGCCAGCCAGCGCATGATCACCCGGTTCGGGCCCAACACCTGCTGGCGATAGATCCCGAGATTCTGGCGGTTCTTGTGCGGCCCGCGGGTAACGACCAGCCCCCAGGTGATCAGCGGCGCCGCATCCCCGGGCCAGCAGTGCTGGATCGGCAGGCGCGACAGGTCGACATCCTTGCCCTCCCAAACGATGTCCTGACACGGCGCCGAACCGACCACCTTGGGCGACATGTTCATCACCTGCTTCAGGATGGGCAGCTTCTCCCACGCATCCTTCAGCCCCTTGGGTGGCTCCGGCTCCTTCAGGAAAGCGAGCAGCTTGCCCACTTCCCGCAAGGTCGCCTTCCAGTCGCCCTCCTCACCCATGCCCCAGGCCACACGCTGCGGCGTGCCGAACAGGTTGGCGAGCACCGGCATCGCACATGGCCGCCCCTGGGTGTGTGGTTTCTCGAAAAGCAGCGCTGGTCCGCCTGCGCGCAGCACCCGATCTGCGATCTCGGTCATTTCGAGATGCGTATCGACAGGAATTGATATACGCCTCAAGTCACCGCGTTGTTCAAGTTGCGCAACGAACGCGCGCAGATCGTCATAACGCATCAAGACTGCTCCGGGCAAAACGGGCTGAGGATGATAGCGCGGCCGAGCAAAACGCCCTCGCGGCTGC
This sequence comes from Niveibacterium umoris, assembly GCF_014197015.1. NCBI lineage: Bacteria > Pseudomonadati > Pseudomonadota > Betaproteobacteria > Rhodocyclales > Rhodocyclaceae > Niveibacterium > Niveibacterium umoris. Next base: position 62,230 of record NZ_JACIET010000004.1, on the reverse strand, counting down.
GCACGCGCCTCCCAGAATATGCCAAAGCGATGAGGCGATAGACGCGACGAAATTTCTTACACATGGGTTCAGGCATCTTTTTTGTACGGCATTTTTCTTTTTGTTTTCAAACCCTTAAACAACCATCAAAAATTGGCACCGTTCATGCTTAGTACTGCGCAGAAGGAGGTCCGGGTCGGACTCCAGTGACAACGAGGTTAATGATATGAAAATGAAGACACTCGCTGCCGCCCTGCTGCTTGTTGGCGGCGCCGCAGTTGCAACGACCGCGAACGCGTCGGCTGTCATCACCAACGGCACTGTCAGCCTGGGTGTGAATGACCTCGGCCAGCTGAACTACAATGGCGTGGGCGTCCAGTACAACGCGACGGGCAATGACGGTACCGTGTATGGCTGCCCGTGCGAAGGCTGGGGTGCTGCAATCGTTTCTTCTGGCACGGCCGGCTATGCCAATAATGCCACCGGCATTGGCGGACTCACTCTGGTCAGCTTCACCTCCACGGCATCCACAGCAATTTCGGTGTCGCGCGTCGGCAGCTCGCTGGAAGTGACCCACAACTATCACCCGATCGCGGGAACGCCGAACCTCTACGCAGATGACGTCACGATCAAGAACCTGCAAACGGTTGCGATCGCGGCCGGTGACCTGCGCTATCGCCGCGTGATGGACTGGGATATCGCCCCGACCGCATTCGCTGAGTATGTGACGATTCAAGGTGTGCCGGCCGCGCTTGGCATTGCCAACGGCAGCAACGTCTATCGCACAGACAACAACGGCTTCAACGACGCAAACCCGCTGACCTTCTCGTCCTACGGTCTGCTCAACACCAACTTCACCGACGCAGGTCCGCGTGACCATGGCGCGCTGTTCGACTTTGAGTTCGCCGCCCTCGACGCTGGCGCAGAACTGAAGTTCACGACCTACTATGGCGCAGCCGGCACCGAAGCGGATGCCGATCTGGCACGTCGCCTGGTGGATGGCGATGCGAGCGATATCGACATCGGCCTGTACTCGTACGGCCAAGCCAGCGTTGCTGGCGGTCCGACGCTCGGCATCCCGAACACGTTCATCTTCGGTTTCAACGTGACGGGTGGTGTGTTTGTTCCGCCGGATACCGGCGTGCCTGAGCCGGGCAGCCTCGCGCTCGCAGGCCTTGGCCTCGCAGGCTTGGCAGCAGCTCGCCGCCGCAGCGCCAAGTAATCTGCCGCACAGCTGATCGTTCATACCCCTTTCCGGTCTCCGGAAAGGGGTATTCTCATTTCTGGCTTCCGACTTCTTGCAACCCTTGTTTGAATCGCAATGAGATACCACGCCCTGGCTCTGATTCTTGCTGTCGCCGTTCCTGCGATCGTTCAGGCGGCTCCCATCTATAACTATCTGGACATTCAACCGCGCACGGCGACCAAAGCAACTACCCCGCTTGATCGAGGCTACGATGCGCTGAATGCAAAGCAATTTTCAGAAGCAAGCCGCCTGTTCCAAGAAGCAGCAAAAGAAGATCCGAAGGACCCACTGCCGATGCTTGGGCTGGCTGACGTTGCGAGGCTCCAGAACAAAGACACCGATGCCAGCAACTGGGTCAAGAAGGCTTTCGAGGTCGCGCCGCAATCCCTTCCCGCGCTGGTCGCGATGGGCCGCTTGAGTCTTGCGAAGAAGCAGTGGGGGGATGCAGAGCGCTACTTCTTAGAGGCAACGCGCGTCTCCCCGAACGCCGTTGCTCCCCAGTTAGACCTCGGGGAACTCTACCTCAACGTGTTACACAAGCCAGGTCCTGCCGTCGATGCATTCCGCAAGGCTTCGGAATTGAAACCTGACCACGCAGGCGCCCGCTTTGGCCTCGGGATGGCGCTTTTGGCGAAACAGAATCCAGCAGAAGCAGCGACGTCACTCGCCGAGGCCACCCGGCTCGCGCCGGATAATCCGCTTGCCTTCTTTGGCCTGGGGCAGGCAGAAGCTGCTCGTGGCGACTCGCGCGCGGCTGCGCGCGCGTTCGACCGGGCCATTGCACTGGATCCCAAGTTCAGCGCGGCAATGATTCAAGGCGCTGAAGCAAAACGAGCGACGGGTGACATGAGCGGCGCGCTCGCACTGATCGACCAGGCTGCTGGCCTCGAACCAGGCTCTTCACAGGTACGTTTCAAACAGGGCTTGATGCACCATGTCGCGGGCGATCCCGCAGGCGCCTTTTCCGGCTACGCTGCAGCCATGAAGGCAGACCCGAAGCTGCCGTTGCCGTTCAACAACGCCGCCGCCCTCGCCGCAGAGCGCAAGGAACGCCTCGATGAAGCGCTCGTGTGGGCCAAAAAGGCGTGCGCATTGGCACCCAACGAAGTCACTTTCCTCGACACCTTGGCCGCCGTCCACCGTGCGCGCGGCGAGCGTTCAGAAGCCGTAAGGATTCTTGAAAAGATCGCGGCATCCGAAAAGCCGCCAGCCGACTCGCTTTACCAACTCGGGCTTCTGCGACAAGAGGCGGGCCAGAGCAAGGAGGCGGTTCAAGCCTACAGACGTGCGCTACAGACGGATCCTTCGTTTGCCGGTGCACGCGACGCCAAATCGAGAATCGACCAGTTGGAGCCGAAGCGCTGACACGACGACTCCCGCCTCAGCGCGCAGCGTAATCCGCAGCCAAACCGGCGAATACGGCGGCACCGAACCAGGTGTTGTGCAGGAAAGCCTTGAAACAGTGGGTGCGCTCGCGCGAGCGGATCAGCGTGAAGTGATAGATCGCGATGCAGGCGGCCACCAGCAGCCCGACGTGGAACCACAACCCGCGTTGGTGGTACATCCCTACGCAGGCGAGGATTCCGAGCGTGGCGACGTAGCACATCATGACCGCGGCGACATCAAAGCGGCCGAAGGTAATTGCTGAAGTCCGGATACCGATCTTCAAGTCATCGGGGCGATCCACCATCGCGTATTCGGTGTCATAGGCAATTGCCCAGAACACGTTTGCCAGCAAGAGCAGCCAGGCGGTGGCCGGCACCTCGCCCCACACTGCCGCGTAGGCCATCGGGATTCCAAATCCGAACGCGATGCCAAGATACGCCTGCGGGATAGCAAGGAAACGCTTGGTATAGGGGTAGCTTGCCGCGAGCAACACCGCCGGCACCGACAGGGCCCACACCAGGCGGTTCAGGGGCAGGATCAGCACGAAGGCGCACAGTGCGAGCGCCGCGGCCAGCAGCAATGCCTCCTTCGGAGCGACTGCGCCCACTGCAAGCGGGCGATTGCGCGTGCGCTCGACACGCCCGTCGAATTCGCGGTCCGCATAATCGTTGATTACGCAACCCGCCGAGCGCATCAGCACGGTGCCCAGCACGAAGATCCACACCACCCAAAGGCTCGGTCGGCCGGCCCCGGCAAACCACAACCCCCAAAGCGTGGGCCACAGCAACAACAGGATGCCGATGGGTTTGTCGAGGCGCATCAGCTTTTCGTAGATGCGGAGTCGTTCGCGCAGATTCATTTGTCGAGCTTTCCGATCGTCGGCAAAAAGACTTCTGTCACCAGAATGGGCCGCGCCCTGCGAAAGAAGATACTCCGACGCGCCCACAATCCCTCGCCGACTGCAATGTGGCTGGACGAGACAGCGCGCTTCCAGCGCGCGTCGCGCGCATCGATGCGTTTGATCTGCAATGGCCCGCGCGACACCGAGCGATCGGCGAACAGCACCGCGCCAAGCGGCCGCGTGCCCAAGCCCGCAACCAGGTGCCAGGCGCCACGCAAGTGCCGAGGCAGCACCACTGAATGTGCAAAGACCACTGGCACCCCGTCGGCGCACAGCAGGACTTCGCGCACCAGCGCCGACGCATGCCAACGCACTCCGATCAGCTTGCGCTCATCGGGCAGAGGAAGGCCGAGACGCTGTTGCACCAGGCGCACTTCGAACGCACGGCATCGCGCGCGAATGCGGGCGGTGAGCGAGCCGCGCTCGGTCAGCCAGGCGCGAAGCTCGCCACGCGGCATGCAGGGGTGTTTCGGAAGCCAGCGTTCCCGACGCGGGCGAGACAGGATTTTAGGACTCATGCTGGCGCTGGATGATACCGGGAGCGCGCCGTTTCATCCTGTTTCAGTTCGCCGGAAAAGGGGTTCAGACCCCCATGCTAAACTGCGCCGCCTGCACGCTTGCTTGCCAAGCCCGACAGTTCAGAGGTGCTCCGAATGGATCTGATAGCCCATATTTCCCAACAGTTCGAAGACAGCGCAAACGCCAAGATCACAGCGGTCGACGTGATGGCCGCACCCATCGCCGCCGCGATCGAAGCGATGACCCAGGCGTTGATGAACGGCGGCAAGATCCTCGCCTGCGGCAATGGCGGGTCGGCGGCGGACTGCCAGCACTTCGCGGCCGAATTGATCGGCCGATTCGAGCGCGAACGACCGGAACTCGCGGCGCTCGCGCTGACGACCGACACCTCGGCGCTCACCGCAATCGCCAATGACTACGCTTTTGAACAGGTCTTCGCCAAACAGGTTCGCGGACTCGGCCTGGCGGGCGACGTACTGCTCGCCATCTCGACATCCGGCAATTCGGGCAATGTCATGGCGGCGATCGAGGCAGCACATGAACGCGACATGCGGGTCGTTGCGCTGACAGGCAAGGGTGGCGGCAAGATCGGTGCAATGCTGCGCGACGGAGACGTGCACCTCTGCGTGCCGCACGATCGCACCGCGCGCATCCAGGAAGTCCACATCCTCACGATCCATTGCATCTGCGATGGCATCGACTGCCTGCTGCTGGGAGCCGACGCATGATGATTCGCCGCATTCTTTCTGCCGCTGCACTCTTGCTCGCCATACAGGGCTGTGTCCCGATCGTCGCCACCGGCGTGGGCGTAGGCGTCACGGCCACACTGGATCGGCGCTCCTATGGCACCCAGGTCGAGGATTCGACGATCGAGACCAAGGGCTCGTCGGCGATCTCGAACAAACTCGGCCCTGCTGCGCGAGTGTCCGTCACCAGTTACAACCGGGTGGTGCTGCTCAGCGGTGAAGTGCCGGACGCGGCCGCCAAGGCCGAAGCCGAGCGTCAGCTGGCGAGCATTCCGAACCCAGCACGCAGCGTGCACAACGAACTGGTGATCGGGCCGCGAGCGAGTTTTTCCACGCAGAGCAATGACCTGCTGATCACGTCGTCGGTGAAGGCCCGCCTTGTCGAGACCAAAGAGATTTCCAGCATCCACGTCAAGGTGGTCGTCGAGTCGGGAATCTGCTACTTGATGGGCATGCTGACCCCGCGCGAAATCGAGGTCGCCACCTACGTCGCCTCAACCACTTCCGGCGTGATACGCGTGGTTCGCGTTTTCGAAACGCTGACGCCAGAACAGGCCAAGCAACTGGACTCGGCTGCCGGCGTCAAATAAGCCGCGCAACAGTTCAGAAGACGCCATGGGCCGCAAACGCGGCCCATTTTCGTTCACGCTCGGACCGGCCCACGAGGCCTTGACGCGCGCGGGCCACGCAATCACAATGATAACCATTCCCATTCCCGTCTCTGGGTGCCCACGGGCTTGCGGCCCATATTGCTTCGGACTTAGGCTATGTACGTCTGCATCTGTAATGCGATCACCGAACGCGACGTCAAACAGGCTGCGCATGAAGGCGCGCGCCGCTTGCGCGATTTGAGCGAGTCGCTCGGTGTTGCCACCCAGTGCGGTCGTTGCGCGGAGCATGCCCTGACCTGCCTTCGCGCTTGCCATGCCTGCCCCAACGCGCAACCACACGCGCACGAACGGAGAGTCCGACATGAAAGGCGACAAGAAGGTCATCCAGCTGCTCAACAAGCAGCTTAAGCACGAACTCACCGCAATCAATCAGTACTTCCTCCACGCCCGGATCTACAAGAACTGGGGCTTCGACCGGCTTGGCTCGCACGAGTATCACGAGTCGATCGAGGAGATGAAGCACGCCGACAAGCTGATCGAACGCATCCTGATGATCGAGGGCCTGCCCAATCTGCAGGATCTGGGCAAGCTGATGATCGGCGAGAACGTCGTCGAGTGCATGCAGGGCGACCTTTCGCTGGAAACCAATGCCCATGGCGACCTGAAGGACGCGATTGCCCACTGCGAATCGGTGCGCGACTACGTGTCGCGCGACATCCTGCAAGAGATCCTCGACGACACCGAGGAACACATCGACTACCTCGAAACCCAGCTCGAACTGGTCGAGAAGGTCGGCCTGCCGAACTACCTGCAGTCGCAGATGAAGCCGGCGGATTCCTGATCCGCATCGCATTGCCGACCTGTGCCCCGCCGTGTGCGGGGCATTTTCTTTTGAGGCTCAATCGAGCTTCGGATAGCCGGTAATGCGCTGGATCTCGGCGTAGAGCGGCGCGAGGCGTTCGTACATGTGGCGGTAGACGCGCGTATAGAGCGCCTCGTAGAGCGTCGCGTTGACGTGGATCGGTTCGAAGGTCCGCGCAACGCGCGTCATCGCGACGACCGCCGTATCAAAGTCACGGTGAAGACCCAGCCCCACCGCGCAGTCGATCGCTGCGCCGAGGCCGGATGTCTCGTAGGTATGCGGGCGTGAAGTCGGCAGATTGAAGATGTCGGCCGTCAACTGCATCGCTGCATCCGACTGAGAGCCACCGCCCGAGACCCGCAGCTCGCGCATCGCCACCCCGCTCTTCTTCTCGATGCGCTCGCGGCCATCGCGCAGCGCGTAGGCCAAGCCCTCGAGGATCGCGCGGTACAGGTGGGCCTTGGTATGCACATCGCCGAAGCCGATCACCGCGCCCTTGGCATCCGGCCCGGGATGACGGATTCCCGGCGACCAGAAAGGCTGCAGCATCAGGCCCATCGAGCCGGGCGGCACGGTAGCGACCATCTCGTCGAAGAGCGACTCGGGCACGATGCCGGCCTGCTCTGCCGCCAGTTGCTCCGCCTGCCCGAACTGCTCCTTGAACCAGCGCACCATCCAGTAGCCGCGAAAGATCTGCACTTCGCTGCTGTACTGCCCCGGCACCGCGGCCGGATACGGCGGCACCCAAGGAAGCGCCTCGAAGTAGCGACGCGTGGTGACGTTCACCGTCGCCGTGGTGCCGTAGGACAGTGCGCCGACCTCCGGCGTCAGCGCGCCGGCGCCGAGGATTTCGCAAGCCTTGTCCGCCGCAGCGGCAATCACCGGCAGGCCTTCCGGGATACCGGTGTCTGCGGCAGCCGCCCGCGTCACCTGCCCCAGCGTCGCACCCACCGGCAGGAGCTCGGGCAACACATCTGGCGCCAGCGCGAGCGCCTGCCATTTCCAGTCCAACGAGCGCGCCCAGGCGAGCCGTTTGAAATCGAAGGGCAGATAGCCAACCTGCGCGCCGACCGAATCCACATGCCGACCGGTCAGGCGGAAATTGAGCCAGCCCGACAGCAGCAGGAACTTGTGCGTCTTCGCCCACAGCGCCGGCTCGCACTCGGCGAACCAGTTGGCCTCAGCCTCGCGCTGGAAGTAGCGGATCGTGTCGGCCACGCCGGCCGCCTTGAACGCGGCCCGCCACCACGGCGCGATGGTCGGCACCCGCTGCGCCTTGCGCTGGTCGAGCCAGATCAAAGCGGGATGCAGCGCTTTGCCCTGAGCATCGATCGGGATCACGGTGCCGCGTTGGGTTGTGACAGCCACGCCGCGGAGCGCCGGCTTCAGATGGCCGTGCGAGGCCCAGAGCTGCTGGCAAGCCTGCGCCGTCGCCGCCCAGAAACCCTCGGCATCGTGCTCCAGCCAGCCCGGTTGCGGCGCGCGGTAGTCGTCGAAATGCACTTGCGCCTTGCCAACGAGTTCGCCCTGCAGATCGAACAGCAGCGCGCGCACGCTCTGCGTGCCGCAATCGAGCGAGAGCAGAAGATCATCCGGGGTAGGCGTCGTCATGCGTGCTCCAATCCTGGCGTGGCTTCGCGCGGCAGCGCATAGCAGCGCTGCACGATGTCCAGATAACGCGCCACCTCGGCCCGCCAACGCGTTGCGTCCCAGCCGAGCAGCGGGCGCGCGATCTGCTCGACGCGCGGCAGGATCTCCGCGCCGCCATTGCGCAGCAGCAAGCCAAGCCGGGTGCGCCGCAGCAGCAGGTCGTCGAGGTGTTGCACCTGCTCCGCCTGCGCAGCGTAACGCAGCTCGGCCCACAGCGTAGGCGTGCCGCAGATCCGCGCCAGCTCGCCCGGGGCGGCGCCCGCAACCAGCGCCTCGGCCGCCACGCCGTAGCGCCCGATCAGACGCGCACATAGATCCGGCGGCACGGCAGCCAGCGCGGCGGACTTCGCGACCGGCGCAAAGATGCTGACCGTAGCGCTTCGGCCGGCGGCGGGCAGGCGTGGCGCCAGACGCGCCAGCGCATCCACCGCAATCGCGCGGAAGGTGGTCAGCTTGCCGCCGGTCACAGTCAGCAGCCCGGCTTCGTCCAGCACAATGTGATCGCGGGTCTCCTTCGACGGGTCCGCCCGCCCGCTGGCCACCACCGGCCGCACACCGGCATAGGCCGACAACACATCCGCATCGCCCAGCGCGAGCGACGGAAACTGCCAGGCCAGCGCCTCGAACAGATAGTCCGCCTCGCCGCGCGTGATGCCAGGCTCAAGGGCCAGGTCGGCGGAGTGGTCCTCATCGGTGGTGCCTACCAGCGCTATGCCTTCCCACGGATAGGCAAACACCGGCCGGCCGTCGCGCGGGTGCATGAAGGCCACCGCCTGCGCCAAGGGCAGCCGCCAGAGCGGAAACAGCAGATGGCTACCGCGCAGCGGACGCAGCTTGGGTGCGGCCCCCAAGGTGGCGCGCAGGCCGTCGGCCCACACGCCGGTGGCGTTCACCACGCAGCGGGCGCGCAGCGCGTAGGCGGCGCCCGCCTCCGGCTGCAGCCGCGCGCCGCACACGCCAGTCGCGTCGCGCAGCAGCGATTCGACGCGGGTGTAGTTCATCAGCCGCGCGCCATGCGCACGCGCTTCCTGCAGCACACGCAGCACCAGCCGGGCATCATCGGTCTTCGCGTCGAGATAAGTGCTTGCGCCTTGAAGACCAGCCCGGCCGACGTGGGGCGCAAGCCAGGCGGCACGGTCGGCGGCGTGGTAACGGCGGCTACGCACGCCCGCGAAGGCGTCGTAGATCGCCAGCCCCGCGCCCAACAGCCAGCGCCCCGGCGAACGACCGCGGTAGTGGGCCATCAGGAAGCCTTGCGGCTCGACCAGCCCGGGGGCGTCACGCATCAGTACGGCGCGTTCGTGCACCGATTCGCGGGTCAGCCCGGGCTTACCCTCGCGCAAATAGCGCAGGCCGCCGTGCACCAGCTTCGACGAGCGCGACGAGGTGCCCCAGGCAAAGTCGCGCGCTTCGACCAGCGTCACGGTCAGGCCGCGACGCGCCGCCTCCAGCGCGATGCCTGCGCCGGTGATGCCGCCGCCGACCACCAGCAGGTCGCTATCGGTGTTCATCAATCGCGGTCGCCGAAGAGGTTGCCGGGCGTCATCACGCCGAGAGGGTCGAGTTGCCGCCGCACCGCGTCGAGCATTGCGAGCCCCGCAGCGCCCTTCTCCGCGGCGAGCCAGGGCGCATGGTCCTGGCCGACACCATGCTGGTGGGTAATGGTGCCGCCTTGCGCGACGATGGCCTGCGACACCGCGCGCTTGAGTGCCTGCCAGCGCGCGAAGCTGGTTTCGAAATCCGGCCCGACGCGGAACACGAATGTCGAGTAGACGCTGGAGCCCTGCGGATACACATGCGAGAGGTGGGTGTAGCAATGCGTGCGCTCGCCAAAGCTCGCCAGTGCGTCGCGCCCGGCCGTCTCGATAGCCGCCATCATCGGCGCCACACGCGGCCAGTCACAGGCGGTTTCCATGGTATCGACCGCATAGCCGGCGACCCACAGGCTGTTGCGCAGATACACGCCACGGAAGCGGTTGGCACGCCACTTCTCGCCCAGCAACTGGCCGGTCGAGACGCCGCCGTGCGCTCGGATGATGACGCCCGCCTGCCGCCGCATCGCGCGCAGCTGCGCCTTGCTGCCGGTGAAGCCGGCGAACAGCAGGCATTTGTCGGCGCCAGCGCCGCGCAGCGCGAGATAGCGTTCCAGCCAGCCGATCGCGGCAGCGTGGCCGGCGAGCTTCAGCGTGGTCAGGGTCTCGATCGGGTTCGCGAGCCGCATCATCGACAGCCCGATGCGGGCCTGCGCCAGCGCCTGTACCGCGGCCTGGGCGCGCGCCCAGTCGGGGAAGAACACGCCGACGAACTGTTCGGCTTCGGGCAAGCGGGTGACCCGAACCGTGGCATCGGTCAGCACACCGAAACGGCCTTCGGAGCCGAGTACCCATTCGCGCAGATCCGGCCCCGCCGCCGAGGCCGGGAAGGTCGGCAGATCAAGCGGCCCGGAGGGTGTTTCCAGATGCCCGCCGGCGAACAACTGTTCAATGCGCCCGAAGCGCGAGGACTGCTGGCCGGACGAGCGGGTGACCACCCAGCCGCCCAGCGTCGAGTATTCGAAGCTCTGCGGAAAGTGGCCCAGCGTGTAGCCATGGGCGCGCAATTGGGCTTCGAGGTCGGGGCCGAGCACGCCGGCCTCGAAGGTGGCGAGCTGGGCGTCGCGGTCCAGCGCGGTGAGCCGCATCATGCGGGTGAGGTTCATGGTCAGCACCGGCTTGTCGCCAACAGGCGAAAGGTGGCCGACCACCGAGGTGGCACCGCCGCAGGGGCGCACCGACACGCCGTGCGCCTGCGCCCAGCCGAGCAGTTCGCGCACCGTCTCGCGCGTTTCAGGGAAGGCGACCCCGTCGCTGACGCGGCCCAGCACTCCGAAACGCAGGCGCAGCCAGTCCGCGCACGATTGGCCAAAGCTCGCCGCCAAGCGCGCCGCAGGTGACGTATCGATCAGCGGATGCGGCGGCAAGCGGCTCGGTTGTGCCGCCACCTGCGCCAGCGCTGCCTCGTAGACGGCATCGTTCGGCGCCGTGCCCGGGCCGACGATGTCGGCCAGGAAACCCAGAGCCTCCGGTTTGAGGGGCTGTTCGATGGCGGTATCGCCCCAGCCGTTCCAGCGTCGCATGTGTTCACTCCCTGTCGATGTCGCCCTTGGTGGGTGGCCGTCCCCGGCCTTCCGCCGCGCACGCGAGCCGGTACAGAAAGTCCGGCACGCGGCTGACCACAATCCGCGGCGACAGGTAGGATTGTCCGCAGTGACCGGCGCCCGCGCTTGTCGCCTGCTGACAGCGAGCTTGTGAATCCATGACAGAAAATCCGACACCCGATCCGCAGCCCTCCGCACCAATCCCGCCGCTGGCTCAGGCACGCGTCGTCGGCCCTTACGCACAAACGGCAATCGACACCGCGGCCGAGCGGGGCCTATCGCCCGCCCGGCTGGCGGTGACGCTCGGGCTGCCCCCGGAATCGCTGGCGCCGGCCACCGAAAACCTGCCGGTCGAGCGCTACATCCGCCTGCTGGAAGTGGCTGCCGAGGCCTGCGGCGATCCGCTGTTCGGCTTGCATGTGGGCGAACGCACGCGGCTATCGACCTTTGCGGTCTATGGCCTGGTGCTGTGCTCCTGCCGCAGCTTCCGTGCCGCGACCGAGCAGACGCGCCGCTTCGAGGGGCTAGCGCACGATCTGGGGCGCTCGCGCATCGAAGAACACGGCGCAATTGCACATTACGTGTGGGAGTCGCCCTGGCTCACCACCTTGCCCAGCCGCCATCTGCCCGAGAGCGTGATGGCGGGCATCCTGTGCTTTGCGAACTGGCTGGCCCACACCCGGGTACCGGTGATCGACGTGGCCTTCGCGCATGCGGCGCCCGACCCCGCGCTAATACCCGCCTACGAACAGTTCTTCGGTGCGCCGGTGCGTTTCGATGCGCCACAGAACTGCGCGCGCTTCCCGGCCGAAATCCTCGACTGGCCGGTACCCAACGCCGACACCAGCCTGTTCCCGGTGCTCGCCCGCCATGCCGAGCAACTGCTCGCCGCGCGCGAACGCGAAGCTCGGCAGCCAGAGATCATCAACGCGGTACGCGAGAAGATCGTCGCCCTGCTGGCGCACGACAGCGCGCGCCTGAGCGAGGTCGCCGACGCACTCGGCAGCACGCCGCGCACATTGCAGCGCAAGCTCGCCGAAGCGGGCGCCAGCTATCAGGCGGTGCTGGACGCCACGCGCCGCGAACTGGCCGAGCAATATTTGCGCGAGCCCGGCATGACGATGACCGAGGTCGCCTTCCTGCTCGGTTACCGCGAGCAGAGTTCGTTCAACCACGCCTTCCGCGACTGGTACGGCACGACACCCGCCGCATGGCGCGAGAAGGCACGTCAGCGATAGTAGCGGGAAGCCCTGCCAAACGCCGCCCCCAAGGCCGGTCCAATTCGGAGCCTATTTTGGCGCCGGCGCATAACTGAGAATGGCGTTCTCCATCGTCAAGTACAGGTCGCCGTTTGCCCCTACCGCAAGCCCAGCGGCTCGTTCCGAAAAACTCGGAGCATTGCCCGTGGCCACCCCGAAATAGGGAAACTGGCCAAAGGCATAGGTCGATACGGCACCAGAGGGCGTTATGCGGCGAATCGCTGGTGCATGATTAGCATTGCCGAGCGACCTCTCTTCGTAGACGGTCTGCTCGACATTCCGGTCCAGCGCGAACGCTTCGCGCCCTTCAAATACGTAGAGGTTGTTCGTCTTATCAACGGCGATCCGCATCGGGGCGACAAACAACGCTTGCGCTCCAACGCCGTCGACCCTGCCGGGCTGACCAGCCACGCCAGCAAACGTGCTCACCGTGCCATCGGGAGCGATCTTCCGGATCGTCTGGTTCAGCGTGTCGGCAACATAGACGTTTCCCGCCATGTCCGCGGCTAGACTCTCTGGGCTCGCGAACCGCGCGGCGTCCCCCCCGCCATCGGCGTAACCAGCCTCCCCGGAGCGGCCCGCCAAGGTCGAGACCGTCCCGGTGGGTGTCACCTTGCGGACGACTGCCCCCCCATGGCCAGGAGCATTGATAGGGCGCCCCTCACCGACATATACGTTGCCTGCCCCATCGACGCACAACGCGGCGATCGAATAGAACCTGGCGACCTGAGGCCCGCCATCCCCGTCCTCTTCTGCAGACGTGCCCCCTCCGGCAATCGTGCTGACTACGCCAGCGGGGCTGACCTTGCGCAGCCTCCAGACCTCGTCCGGACCTTTGTCCCCAACATACACATTGCCGGCCTTGTCGATGGCCATCGACGCGACTCCTCCGAACCGCGCGGCCGCGCCGGTTCCATCCGCGGTTCCATCAACCCATGCGCTTCCGGCGACAGTGCTCACGCTACCGTCGCGGGCAATGCGACGGATCGTGTGATTGCGAATATCTGCTACAAACAGGTTTCCGGCGTCGTCGACAACGACCGCCCCAGGCATGTTGAACGATGCAGAGCGCAAATCACCATCTGCGCTGCCGGTGTGGGGCGGCTGCGCGCCGGCCTCGGTTCTCATCACCCCGCCAACGCCAATCTTCTTGATGTATCCGTACGCCGGCGTCCTTCCCCCCAAATCGCTTTCAAGGTCAACCACATGGACATTGCCGCTGGCGTCGGCAATGAGCTTCGATGCGTAATTTACGCTCCCCTCCGAATAGGGCAGTGGCGAGATGCTGCCCTCGAGGGTCATCCTCAGTATCCGTCTTGGCGGCTCAGGGAAGCCGTTGTACAGGCCAGTCGCAGACAGAAGGAGCGCGCCGTCGCGCGCGACGGCGATCCCATGCAGTACCCGAAATTCGTTGGTTGGCACGCCTCCGCCCGGACCATCGGTTATCCACTGGTGGTAGGCAAGGGTGCGCACCGCCCCACCGGCAGATAGGACTCGAACCGAATAGCTGTCGATGAAGTACAGGTTTCCACTCGGATCGAACGCCATGTTGCCCACAGCGACAAGCCCGGCGGACTTGCCTGATCCGTCATTGAAGCCGGGGCTCCCTCCTGCAACTGTGGTCACCCGACCGTCAGGCGAAATGCGACGAATGCTGCCGACGAAATACCGTTCAGATGTTTGGCCACCGTCCCCAGCGAAGACGTTGCCTGCGGCATCAACCGCGAGACCGCCAATCCGCCCAAAGAACCGAGCGTCTGCTCCAAGTCCATCAGTAGCGGCGCCGCATTCGCCGACGGATCCGGCAAGCGTGCTGACCTCAGCCTGTGGCGAGACCTTTCGAACCGCGCAGCCATCCGCGACATAGATGTTGTCATCCTTGTCCACCGCGACGTCGCCCGGGTATTGAAAACTGGCCTCACGCCCGACGCCATCCACGGCGCCTGCTGGCGAGGGGGCTCCCGCGAAGGTGGACACAACGCCGTCAACCGACAACTTGCGCAGCAGGCCCACCCTGTCGGTGAAGAAAACATTGCCTTTTGAATCGATTGCGGCGGAGATGGGCTCAAGCCGCAAGGACTCCGCAGCCCCATCAAAGTATGCATGCTCATACAGCGCGCCGAGCGTTCCCGCCACAATCTGGAGGCCGGCCGAGCGACAGACAACCGACACGTCACTTACATCGACGCTCGAAACGGCAGTCCCTTTGCTAACCGTACATGTCTGGCCGGCAGGCTGGGTCGCCACATCAACCGCATAGCTTCCACCCGCGCTGACGGGCGAGCTGAACAAAAACACTCCGTCCGCCCTTACCGTCACCAGGTCCGAGCCATTGAGGCGGAGCGCAAGTTCGCCAAACGGGCGAAGCCCCATGACCGTGCCACCCACCTTGTATGCTTTGCCACTCGAAGTGGATGACGAACCGCATCCAGACAAGGCCACAAGCGCGACAGCGATCAAGAAAGTCAAACCAGACCGAAACATCATTCCCCCGTCCCTTCGCCACCGCGTTGACGTCCAGCCCAAGCGGACCCGACTCATCCTAGAAGCGTAATGCCCACTCCCGAAGCCAGTCTAGCGGATTGGATCAACCGATTCACAAGCGACAATGACTTGCGCCAACGACGGTTCTCTCGTCATGTACCAATCCATTGGGGCAGGTGCTGCGCGCGGGCAGGACGGGTCGCGCCAACAACAGGCTTTGCCGACATGGCGCAAGTTTTTCGGTCACGCCCGGGCGTAAGATTTGCGCCTCGATATGTCTCTCACAAGGGGAACCCCGTGAAAATGCGTCACCTCGCAGCCGCGATCTTGGCCCTCGCCGCAACCGGCGCCTTCGCCGAAGGTACCACTTCGGTTCCGAAACACACTTGCGTCAAGCCGGACATTCCTGGCGTGGAGCCCTCGGACGCCAAGATCAGAGCCTTCAAGAAGGGCTTTGAAACTTATCGGCAGTGCATCAAGGCCTATCAGGAAGACCGCAAGGCCGCGCTGAAGGCGATCGAAGTGGCCGCGAAAGAGAACCAGGAAGCGTTCAATGCGGCCTCCGAAGAGTTCAACGCCTTCGTCAAGGAATTCCAGTCGTCGCAGGACAAGTAAGCGCCCCTCGTGCGCTGAAATGAACAAGGCCACCCTGAGGTGGCCTTTGTTTTTGGAGTGCCGCGCTCAGACCGCTTCGAGCTTCGCCATCCCCAGCATCAGCCACTTCATGCCGTGGCTGCCGCCGAAGTTGATCTGCAGCTTCGCATCGCCGCCGCTGCCTTCGGCCGAGACGATCACGCCTTCGCCGAACTTGGCATGGCGCACCAGCTGCCCGATGCGAAAACCACCGGTATCACGCGCCACCGACGCACTGGCCCGCGGCGGCGTGCGGTGGGCCGCCTCCAGCGAGGGCTCGTAGTAGCGCTGCGCCGCCTGCCGTGGCGTGAGCCACTTGATCAGCTGCGGCGGGATCTCGTCGATGAAGCGCGACTTCAGCGAATAGCGGGTCTGGCCGTGCAGCATGCGGCTTTGCGCCAGCGTGAGGTACAGCCGCTTTCTCGCGCGGGTGACCGCGACGTACATCAGGCGTCGTTCTTCTTCGAGGCCATCGGTTTCCTGGATGCTGTTCTCGTGCGGGAACAGCCCTTCTTCAACCCCGGTGAGGAAGACCGCGTCGAACTCCAGGCCCTTGGCCGCGTGCACCGTCATCAGCTGGATTGCCTCCTGCCCGGCATCGGCCTGGTGCTCGCCGGCCTCAAGCGAGGCATGTGCGAGGAAGCCGGTGAGCGTCGGGTCTTCGGCTTCCGAAATGAAGTTCGCGCCGGCGTTCAGCAGTTCATCGAGGTTGGCGAGGCGCTCTTCGCCTTCACGCTCGGCGCGGTAGTGCGCGCGCAGTCCGGAGTGTTCCAGCACATGGTCGATCACTTCAGGCAGCGGCAGATCGCGCGTGGCCTGTCGCATGTCTTCGATCAGGCGCACGAACACCGCGAGCGAGGCCGCCGGCCGCCCGGCCAGATGCGGCACCGTCGCGTAGAGGCTGGTGTTGTAGGTGCGCGCCGAGTCGGCGAGCAATTCCAGCGAGCGGGCGCCAATCCCCCGCGTGGGGAAGTTCACCACGCGTGCAAACGCGGTGTCATCGTCCGCATTCGCGATCAGCCGCAGGTAGGCCAGCGCATGCTTGATCTCCTGGCGCTCGAAGAAGCGCAGGCCGCCGTATACCCGGTACGGGATCCCGGTCGAGAAGAGCTGGTGCTCCAGCACCCGCGACTGCGCGTTGCTGCGGTAGAGCAGCGCGATGTCGGATCGCGCCGCGCCATCGCGGATCAGCGACTGGATCTCTTCCACGATCCAGCGCGCCTCGTCCATGTCGGTCAGCGCCTCGTACAGCCGGATCGGCTCGCCCGCGCCAGCCTCGGTCCACAGGTTCTTGCCCAGGCGGCGGCTGTTGTTCGCGATGATCGCGTTGGCCGCGTCGAGGATGTTGCCGTGCGAACGGTAGTTCTGCTCTAGCCGGATCACGCTCTTCACCGCGAACTCGCGCTCGAAGTCGCGCATGTTGCCGACATCGGCACCACGGAAGGCGTAGATCGACTGGTCATCGTCGCCCACCGCGAATACCGCCGCCGGCGCCGGGCCACCGTGGCCGGCCAGCAATTTGAGCCACAGGTACTGCAGGCGGTTCGTATCCTGGAACTCGTCGACCAGGATGTGGCGGAAGCGGCTCTGGTAATGCGCACGCAGCGGTTCATTACGGGTCAACAGCTCGTAGGCGCGCAGCAGCAATTCGGCGAAGTCGACCACGCCCTCTTTCTGGCACTGCCGTTCGTACTCGGCGTACAGCGCGACCTTCTTGCGCGTCCAGTCGTCCCAGGCATCGGCGGCGTCTGCGCGCACGCCGGCCTCCTTGTTGCCGTTGATGAAGTGCTGCAGATCGCGCGGCGGATACTTTTCGTCATCCACGTTGAGCGCCTTCAACAGCCGCTTGATCGCTGCGAGCTGGTCCGCCGAATCGAGAATCTGGAAGGTCTCCGGCAGGCCGGCGTCGCGGTAGTGCGCGCGCAACAGCCGGTTGCACAGGCCGTGGAAGGTGCCGATCCACATGCCGCGGGTATTGATCGGCAACATTGCCGAGAGGCGCGCAAGCATCTCCTTCGCGGCCTTGTTGGTGAAGGTCACCGCCAGGAGGCCGTGCGGCGTGGTCTGGCCGGTCGAGATCAACCAGGCGATGCGTGTGGTCAGCACCCGCGTCTTGCCCGAGCCGGCCCCGGCAAGAATCAGCGCCGGCTGCGGCGGCAGCGTCACGGCGGCGAGCTGTTCGGGGTTGAGGTTGTCGAGAAGCGAAGTCATGGGGCACGGCCGGGCAGGAAAGCCGACATTGTACCGGCGGGATCCGGCCCCACCGCCCGCCGGCGCTGCACGGCGCCCCCGCCTGGATCGCGGCGCTCGCGACCTTGCCACCGTCGGGCAGCAAGGTCGCGGCAGATCAAGCGCCTTCGAGCGCCACCGGATGCCAGTCGCCCCCGTCGTAGCGGACGAAGCCGCTTCCCTCGAAGCGCCACAGGTGGAGCCATCCGTTGTCGAGCAATTGGCGCACCACCGCATGCTTGCCGATGACCGCGTCGATCGCCGCCTGGGGCGCATCGATCACCACCGTCAGGCGCAGCGGCTCATGCACCCAGCGCGCCCCGTCGTGCAGCGATTGGCGTGAAAGCCCGATACGCAGGTCGCCGCCGTTCCCCTCGAACACGCCGATCGTGCCGCCCACCACGTTGTGCAGCACCTTGTTGCCGCTGCCCAAGCGCAGCGGGTCGCAGGTGGACGCGTGGTACTGCCAGTTGATCCAGTGGGTGACCAGCATCGGTGCGGTCATCAGCAGTTCCAGCACGCTGCCGTCGCTATCCTGGGCGGCGTTGTAGTCGTGCAGGAAGCTGCGCCCGGCCAGCACCGCCCCCCGGCTTCGCTCGCGCGGCGCGATCAGGAACGCGGCGTTGCCCGCGAGACCCCATTCGGGCCGGGTTTGTGCGCCGTCGTTCGCGCGGCGGCGCAGCTGGCCGAGCAGTGCATCGTGTGGCGTGCGGGGGTCGATTGCGAGGCTGGGGGCGCGCTCGCGGCGCACCTGGTCACACGCCTGATCGAACACCTGCTGCAGCCGCTCCCAGCGCGTACGTGCTGCCGGCGGCAAGAGGTCGAGATCGAATCCCTCGATTTCGTCGGTCGTCGTGTTGTGCAGGGCCGCGACGAACACTGTCGCCTCCGGGATCGCGACGCCGCGCGCCAGCAGGCCCCGGCGCACCGCCGGCTCGTTGAGCAGTTGCGCCAGGCTGCGGGCATTGACTTCGCCGGTCTGTCCGCAGCAGGCGCCGCAGTCGAGCGCGGCGGCGTGGGCATTGTTGGCCGATTGGCTGCCGTGCCCCACCAGCAGCACCAGCGGCGCGAGCGCGTGCTCAAGGCCCATTGCGTGCAAGACCCGTGCTGCCAGATCGACCTTGGCGTCGCGATCCAGCCCGACCAGTTGCGGGCGACAGATCGGGCGATAGCGGCCCGGCAGCCCTGCCAGATCGTCGCGGGCACGCGCAGCTTGCTTGGGCGCCAGCCAGTTGCCGAGCTTGCCGAGGTAGCCCAGCCCGGCGGCCTCGACAAACGAGAATGCCGCGCCCGGCCAGCGGCTGGCCTCCTGCCACTGATCCTTGAGCGCGAGGCGATTGCGACGCGCGCGGGCGGCGGCGCGCTGCAGCGCCGCGTCGGCCTCGCGCTGGGCCGCATCCGGGCCGGTGACGCAGTCGGTCACCTCGATCGCCGGCGCCAGCAGGCCCGGCAGCTGGGGCCGGCGCGCCGCCGTCGCGAGCGGGGTGTAGGCGACCGGCAGACCGAAGAAACCCGCAAAGCCCAGCGTCTGCACCGCCGGCCACACCGCTTCGAGCGCGCGCCGCAGCGGTTCGCTGCGCACATCGATGCAGAAGGCAACCTGCACTTCGATGTCGCCCGGTGCGGGGCTCGCCCCCGTAGCGTGCAACAGGCGCTTTGCCAGCGTGCGCTGATACCCCACCTCCAGCGCCACTTGCCAGACCTCGTCGACCAGGAGGCTGTCTTCGGCTTCTTGCAGCACGGCAGGCGCGCGGTTCCACGCCCGCTGCAGGGCGCTGAAGGCCTGCCGGGCGGCCACGTCGTCCTTGCATTCGAGCAGCAAGGCCCCCCACGCCAGACGGATCGCAAGCAGGTCGCGCAGATGCGGATCCTGGCGGCCTTCGAGCCCGGCCTGCCAGCCCAGATAGGCGCACCACGAGGCCCAACCGTTGACCGTGAGCAGCACCGCTTCGAGATAGTCCGCCCACACCGCGGGCGGCAGACCCAGCCGGTGCATCACCCAGCGCTCGGCGTCGCGCGCGGTGGCCGGCAGCGCATCGATCGCGCGCCCAAGGTGCGGCAGGCCCATCAGCAGGCCGATGCCGTGGTCGTGCTGCAGCGTGTCGCGCCAGAACGCATACAAGCCTTGATCGCGCGCGGGCTGCCAATCCGCCTGGTGCTCGTCGAAGTAGGCCGCGCAGGTCTGGCTCACCTGATGCGTAATGGCCTGCCGCCACGACAGGCGGGTGTCGCGCTGCGGATCGTTATCGAGCACATCGATCAGCAGGGGCAGTTGCTGCACCGCCACGCCCGCCTGCAAGGCCTCGATGCACTGGTTCGCGCTCAAGCCGGCGTCGCGCGCCTGCGGCACCTGCTGCAGCGCCTGTGCAAGATCGGCCGGGCTGATCCGGCCCTCGCGCCAGGCGAGTTGCTGCAGGTCGCGCGGCGGAAAGACCTGGATGCTGCCCAGCACCGCCATGCGGGCGGCCACCCGCCGGACCGGCATGCCGATCCGCGACCAGTGCGGATTCACCGCGATGGCACGGTCCAGGGGCCAGGCCGGGGCAATGGCCTGACAGGCCTGGGCGCAAGCCTGTTCGATGCGGGCGTTGAATGCGTCTTCCGCCGCGCATGCGGCGCTGTCGGGCGCTCCGGCCGCCACTGGGGGCGCGACGTGATCGATCAAGGTATCCATCATGGGGTTCTCCGTGAAGTCAGGTTCTTCAGCGTGCTTCGACCGCCAGGGCCGGGGCGGCTTCGGCCCCGTCACGCGCGCGCGATTCCGGCACCCAGCGGGTAGGCCAGAGTTGCAGCGCCAGGCGGGTGTAGGCCTCATCCACATAGAAGCCGGCGTAGCTCCAGCGGCGCCAGCCCGCGAGCGCCTGCGGCCGCATTTGCAGCAGCGCGAGCCCGAGGTAGAGCGCGGCCATGCCGGACAGGGCGAGCAGGCCGAGCACATCGTGCGGCGTATCGACGATGCCCAGCGGCAGCGCGTGGGCGAGTTGGGCGGCCACGGTGAGGCCCGCGATCATCAGCACGCCGGCCAACACCTGCCCCGCGCGCGACGCCAGTTCGCCCTGCGCGGCAGGCAGCCAGAGCAGGGGTGCCCAGGCCAGTGCCAGCAGCGCACTCCACCATGCGGGCCAGGCGCCCTGGCCGATCGCCCCTTGCAGCGCAAGCACGACCGCGACAGCCAGCACCGGTGCGGCGACCAGGCTGAGCGTGCTGGGCCGCCGGGCCTCGTGCAGGGCTTGCAGGCGCGTCTGGCGTACCACCGTCGAGGACGACAGGAAGGCGTGCGCCTTGTACAGCGAATGACCGATCAGGTGCAGGGCCGCGAGGGTGTAGAGCCCCATTGCGCATTCGAGGAGCATGAAGCCCATCTGCGCCACCGTGGACCAGGCGAGGCGAACCTTGATGCTGATCCGGGTGAGCATCACCATGCCCGCCAGTACCGCGGTCGCAAGGCCGAACACCAGCAGCAGGACCCGCGCCGGCATGGCGTGTTCCAGCAGCGGTGCAAAGCGGATCAGCACGAAGCCGCCAAGGTTGACCACCCCGGCGTGCAGCAGGGCGGAGACCGGCGTCGGCGCCTCCATCACCTGGATCAGCCAGCCATGCACCGGCAGCAGCGCGGTGCGCAGGATCACCGCCAGCACCACCGCGACGGCGGCAAGGTGCAGCGACGGGGACATCCCTTCGCGTTCAACATGCGCCCACAGGGCCGACAGCGAGCCCTCACCGACCTGCAGCCAGGCCAGCGCCGCTGCGCCGACGAGCAAGGCGTCGGCAACGCGATCGGCGATCCGCTTCTTGTGGGCGGCCAGCCGTGCGAAGGCGCGATCAGGGTAGAAGCAGAGCAGATGCTGCAGGGCCATGCCAACCAGGGCCCAGGCGGCAATCAGAAGCACCCAGTGATCTGCCAGCAGCAGCAGATGCACCGCCGCCAGCACCGCCGCCAAGGCGGCCACATAGCGCGACTGCCCGGGCTCGCCCTGCAGGTAGCGGGACGAGAAGCCGCCGATTACGGTGCCGAGCAGTTGCACCAGCATGGCCATGGCAAGGCCGAACGACGTGGCCTGCAGCGCCGCGGGCAGATGCAGGCCCTGCGGGCCGATCCAGGCTGCCACGCCGGTGAAGGCCAGTGCGCCGAGCGAAAACAGCTGGAACAGCGACCACAGCCGTGCGGTCGCGACCGCGGCAAAACGGGCCAGCAGGCCCGCCGCCAGCATCAGCACAGCCGGCGCCAGCGCGCAGGCCGCAAGCAAACCCTGAGGCATTTCCATCGCACGATCCTCCAGAAATCGATGGGGGAATCATGCGCAGCGACTTCTGTTCTGTAAAATACATTGATTGGAACAATTCGTTCCTCAAAACAGAACATGAACCTCGACCAACTCAACTTCCACCACCTGTTCTACTTCTGGCGAGTGGCCAAGCTGGGCCATCTGACCCGCGCGGCCGAGGAGTTGCATACCTCCCAATCCGCCGTGTCGGCCCAGATCCGGCAACTTGAAACGCGGATCGGCGACGCCCTGTTCGCCCGCGAGGGCCGGCGGCTGCAACTCACCGACACCGGGCAACTCGTCTTTGCCTACGCCGAGAACATCTTCGGCCTGAGCCAGGAAATGCTCGGGCGGCTGCAAGGCCGCAGCGCGGGCATCACCCGCCTGCGGGTGGGCAGCGTTGCCACGCTGTCGCGCAACTACCAGGAAAACTGGATCCAGCCCCTGCTGGCCGACCCCGCGATCGTGCTGACACTTGAATCCGGCCTGCTCGAAGGCCTGATCGCCCGGCTGGTGCAGCACCAGCTCGATGTGGTGCTCGCCAACGAGACGGTGCCGGCCGACCCGGATCGGCCCCTGCACTGCCGCTTTCTCGGCAGCCAATCGATCTCGCTGGTCGGCCCGGCGCGCCGATGGCAATCGCAAACCCTGCGCATCCCGGAAGACCTCGATGGCATCGAGATCGCGCTGCCCGGCCCAAGGCACGCGCTGCGCGCCCAGTTCGACGCGCTCTGTGCCACCGCTGGCGTCAGCCCGCGGCTGAGAGCAGAGGTGGACGACATGGCCATGCTGCGCCTGATCGCACGCGACAGCGGCTGGCTGGCGGTGGTACCGGAAGTCGTGGTGCAAGACGAACTGCGCGCCGGCGTCCTGGTCACTGTGGGCCGCTCGACCGCCCTCCAGGAACGCTTCTACGCCATCACCACCCCGCACCGGCACCGCATCGACGTGCTCGAGAAGCTGATGACCCACGCCCCGCAAGCGTGACGCCCCACGCGCCGCGACACGCCGGTCATGCAAGCGCACCTGTACCGGCCGCGCAGCCGGGTTTGTACCGGGACAGCGCGTGCGCCCGGCGCTAAGCTTGCCGCGATGAACGCACTCGCTCACCCCTTCACCCGCCGTGCCGCCAGCACGCTCGACTTCCCCGGCCTGCTCGCGATCTGGAACGAGGCCTACCGCGGCTACTTCATCCCCTTCCAGTTCGATGCGGCAATGCTGCAGCGACACATGGCGCTGGGCAGTATCGACCTCGACCGATCCTGCGTCTGGTTCGATGGCGACACACCGATGGCGGTGGCGCTCTCGGGCGTGCGCGGCACACGCGCCTGGCTCGGCGGCTGGGGCATCGCACCGGACTGGCGCGGCAAGCGACATTCACTGCCGCTGGTGCGCGATTTCATGCAGGTCCAGGTGGACGCCGGCGCACGCGAAATCGACCTCGAAGCGCTGGAGCAGAACTGGGCGCTGCGCACCTATGCCCAGGCCGGCTTTGTCGATACCCGGCGCCTGCTGGTGCTCGAAGGCACGCTGACCTGCGCACCGCTCGCCGGCCACACCCCCTCGTTCGACGCCGCCCTGCAGGCACTCGTAACCCTGCCGCGCGCCCCCGCCTGCTGGCAGCGCGACATCCCCGCGCTGCGCGCCCAACCCGACCTGATCCCGGTGAGCGTCGGTCCGGGCACAGCGCCTACCGGCGTCGCCCTCACCCGCATTGACGGCGATTGGCTGCGCATCGTCGACATTGCCTGCGCACCTGATGCGACAGGTGATCTGCTTGCCGCCCTCGCGGCGACGGCGGACGGCCGCCGCCTGCGCGTGGTCAACGAGCCCGAAGGGCCGCTGGCCGATGCGCTCTACGCTGCGGGGCTTGCCGTCGCCAATGCGCAGCGGGAAATGCGCTGGCGCCTGCCGTAATCGCATTGCGCGGTCGCAGTCGGACAAGCGCCGCGCGTAATGGCTGCGATCGCATCACGCGCATGTCGCGCGGTGCATCTGGCGCCGGCGCAACCCGCCGCACGGTCCAGGTGAGGCCGGGCACCCGTCTATCGGACAAGCAAGTCGGGGCAACCTTGCCGCCGCGGCGGGCCCACGGCCGCTGCGACACCGCAGTCATGAACAACGGCTTGGTCAGTTCCCCCGCCGTTGCAGATCCACGCTGCTGGCCGCGTGCTCACTGCAGTGCGCGGCTGGGGTTGAAGTAGTAGCGTTGGTAATCGAAGTCGATGCGGTCGATATCAGGTGTCTGCAGGTGGAACACCCTGCGCGAACCCAACTGCGCAAACAGCAACGCGTCCTTGTATTGCGCCAGCCATAGCTTGCGCATCGACCCATCGGCCCAGGCAATCTGCAAGCCCTCGGTGATGCGCCGCAGGATGGCGGCGTTCTTCTTGCTGGAAAAGAAGAAGCGGGGCAGCGGGTAGCTCAGCGCGAAACTGCGGTCGTAGTCGAGATCGCGAACATGCGCGTGGACCTTGAGTTCCGGTTCAAGCTCGTTGATCCCCCGGCAGAACAGGTCGAAGCGATTCGACGCAACCATGCTGAAAAGCGATTCGTAGGCTCCAACCTCTTCGACCTTGAAGGCGTTGTGGCGCAGGATCGCCACATCCGCCCAGCCACGCCCCTGTCCGATGGTGAAGTTGCGCAGCGCATCAAGCGTCTTCGCCTGACTCACGGCGTCGCGCGACGCGGGAGAAACGAAGCATATCCGGTAGCCGGTGACACCAAAATCAACCGGAAAGCGCGCGTAATCGAAGCCCTCGTCGAGCAAACGGTTCTCGAAGGTCGTCATCACCAACAGATTCGGCAACGCATTCACGCGCGCGTCTTCCATCGCGCGGGCCGTGTTCATCGGCGGGCTCAAGCGGATCTCGAAATCCCCCGCGCTGGCGCGCGTCTTTTCGAGTGCGAGGCGGATCAACTGCATGTTGTAGGCGGTCCGCGGGTCATTCGCGCTCTCGGGCGCAGTCAGCGTGACCACATCCACCGCGGCAACGCGCAGTGGCAGCAAAGCAGCGAGCAATAGCGCGACGAAACCGCGCGTGACATCGAGAGCCATCGCGTGCGGCGTCAGCCGGCATCCCAAAGACATAGGCATGCTTACAGTCTAGTGAAGGGCCGGCATCTTGCCACGGATCGCCCCGCATCGCCGGCAGGCTCGGCGCCGGCGCAGCGTTTGAAAGGCGGCCCCCCGAGCGGCAATTGCAAATGCGCAGGGCGGGTTGGCGACAAGGGTAACTCGCCATCCATGAAATCAAGCCCGCTCAGCCGCCAATTCTGCGCGGGTTCGCCGTCGGCGTACCCGCACTACCAGGCTAAGCGCCGATCCCCCGACCTGACTCCGCCGCTCGGCGCTCTCGACGGGAACCGAAGCCAAAACCGTCGAGCCTTCGCCGCGCACCGCGTGTCTGCCGCCTGGGTGGAGCAGTGCGGAATCCGGGGCCGTCTTCGGAAAAGGTTCAACCGCCGTTTCCGGATTCCGGCATCTGCCCTGCATCCGTCCTTCGGGAGAGCCGCAACGGTTGAGCGTCGACGCTTTTCCTTCCCCCTCTGAAACGCCGAGCAGCGCAGAAACATCGGGGTCCGACGCGCAGCGGCGGTGGCGAGGACTGTTTGAGGCCCACAGGGCCGAGTTCCGCAGCCACCCGATGCTTCGAGCAGCGCAGGGCACCCCGCAGCAGGCGGGGCGTTGAAGCGGGGCGACTTTCTTTGGGTACTTTCTTTGTTCGCACAAAGAAAGTACCCCGCCTGCCGGGGCGGGACCCGGCTGGAGCGGATGGCTTGCCCCAAATCGGCAGCGCGATTCGCAAGCGCTTCCTAGCCTTCCGCCTCGCGTGACAAACCCGCTTTTTCCAACGCAGTCAGCAGGCGTTCTTGCCAGTCACGTCGATACAGGCTCACCGCCAGGTAACGGCCCGGCGCGCGCGCAAAGGCGGGGTTGGCGGCCAGCACGCTGCTCAAGCTGCGCCGCGCTGCGGCGAGGTCACCGGTCTCGGCCAGGCTGACGGTCAAGACAAGCCCGCCCCAGAAATTGCTGGCGAGCAGATCGCGCGAGACGGCCGCCAGTGCGGCGGCGTAGTCGCCGCGAAACCATGCCAGCAGGGCGAGGCCGACGCCGACGATCGGCGAGGCATCGCCCGGCGCTTGCGCGCATTCGGCCAGCAAGGCCTCGGCA
This sequence comes from Niveibacterium umoris, assembly GCF_014197015.1. NCBI lineage: Bacteria > Pseudomonadati > Pseudomonadota > Betaproteobacteria > Rhodocyclales > Rhodocyclaceae > Niveibacterium > Niveibacterium umoris. The sequence continues at coordinate 36,150 of NZ_JACIET010000004.1, read as the reverse complement.
CGTTCGGCGTCGCCCAGCATGATCAGCTTGACGGCCGCAATGGCCCGTGCGGAGTGCCCGGTGCGGTTCAGGCGCACGCTGCGCTCGATGGCCTGCAGCGCGTGGTCGTGCTGCCCGAGCGCGATGCAGGCATTCGTCAATGCGGCCAGCGCATGCTGGCTTTCCGGTTCGAGCCGCACCGCCTCGGCGGCATGTTCCAGCGCCTGCTGCATCGCGTCGCGATCGGCTTCTCCGAGCAGGAAGGCATCGTGCAGGGCCTTGGAGAGCGCAGCCCGTGCGGCCGCGAATCCGGGCTGCTCGGCGACCAGCGCCTCAAGCGAACGACGTGCTTCACGCTGCCACGCCGAGTCATTCAAACGCCGCATGTGTTCGGTATTGAAGCGGGCGACGACAACCTCCGGCGACGCAGCGCCGGGGCCCCCTGCCGCTGCGCCAAGCGCCCGGAACATCTCGCCGGCATTCGGATCGGCGATGCGGTTGACGATGCGTCGCGCGAGTTCGTCTTCCAGCGCGAAGAGGTCGTCGGCCGCCTCGGTGTAGGTGTCCGCCCAGACCTGCAGGCCTTGCAGGCGATCCTCCAATTGCACGGCGACGCGCAAGCGCTGCGTGTCGCCGCGCACATTGGCGGTGAGCAAAAAGCGGGCGCTCGCGGCGTCTTCAAGCTCTGCCGCGAGCACATAGACATCGTCGAGGCGATTCAGCAAGGCCGCCAGCTGGTGCGCGAGCCCACCCGCAAAGTCGCTGGCAACACCACCGGCTTGCACGGCAGCGCATCGAAGCACCACCGATGCACGGCCGAGCAGCGGTTGCCCGTCCTGCACCGGCGCCACTTCGTCGTGAGCCGGTTCTTCCTGCGCGCTGAGGAACTGCGGCTGGTAGTTGCCTTTCGCAAGCGCCACACGGATTGCATCGCCGCGCCCAGCGGTGAGGTAGTAAAGCTCCAGCGCGCGCCGCAACTTGCCCATTTCGATCCGCACGATCGGATCGACCAGCGGATCGAAGTCGGCACCTCGCCCGAGGAATTCGCACGCGATGTAGAAGCCCTTGAGCCGCTCACCGCGCCCCGCGAGGGTTTCTTCGGTGAGGAACTCAAGCAGCCGACGGCTGCGCTGTGACGCAACGAAACCCTCGCTGGCGACCATGGCGGCAACCTGCTGGCGAATCTGCTCAGGCGTGAAATCCATGCAGCCCCCAAAGTGGATCGGGCAAATCGGTGCCCGATGATGCCTGAGCAAGGCGCCCGGGGCTGGCACCTGCATCAAGAAGCCGCGAGCCATTTACCGTAAATCACTCTGGCGGGCTCCGCGCGCTGACCAGAATGCGCCGCATGTCACCGACCGAAAGACATGCGATGAATACCGCCACGCCACGCCTCGCCCAGCTGCCAGTTTTCGCGGACACCCCCCGACGCCTCGGCGTCAGTGCCGATCAGCTCTCTCGCCTGTACCGCGCAAGACCGGCGTTTCGCCCGCTGTGGGACGACTACGTACTGGGCCAGCTCGGACTCAAGTACTGGATCGCAAGCGACGACCCGGACGCGGAAGCGCGCCGTGTCGAATACATCCAGACGATGAGCGAGCTGGAAATGGAGATCCGCTCGCACCTCAAGCACGCCTGGGACGTGACCCGCGAAGCGTCGCCGCCGCCCACGCCCGGCACACCCTCCGAGGTCCTCGGCCTGCTTCGCAGGGAACATGGGCTTCCGGGGCCGACCGTGTATCTGGCGCCGCTGCTGCCGCTGATCGAGATCGCGTGGCTCGAACGCAACCCGAGCGCCAGCACCATCACCTTCCTGGAGACCTGCGGCGAATTCCTCAGCAGGCGCCTGCGAAGCCTCGCGGGCGGGGTCGAGGTGATTCCGCGGCGTTACCTGCTCGCCTTCGCCGAGCGCTTCCTGCATACCGAACGGCGCCCCCCCGAACTGCAAACCCTGGCCAGCCTCGGGTGTGCCTACCTGGCCGGCCACAGCGACCCGCAGCTGGTACAGGAACGCGAACGGCTGTTGTGGCGCTGCGCCTACCAGGTGGCGCACAGCAATGCCGACGGCCGACCGAACTGGGCGCAATGGTATCGATTGCTCGATCTGCTCCCCCCGCATACCAACTGGCGCGATTCCGAAGTCCTCGCGCGCACCCCGCTCCCCACACTGCTGGCCGATCTCGAACACGCCAGCGTGAATGGATGAACGAAGCCGTCACTCACCCGCCCTCAATCAAGAAAGAAGCTGTCATGCATACCCAAACCAAGCTCGTACTCATCGCCCTGCTGCTGTCGTCGACCGCCGCGAACGCGCAAGCGGCCACCACACAAGCGCCGCCCACGAACAAGGGAACGAGCTACCGCGACACCGCCCATGTGACCGAGATCCGCATCCTGACGCAACACTTCAATCAACCGCAGCAGGTGTGCAACCAGGTTCCTGGCGCACCGACGCAGAGCAAGGCAACGCCCAAGCATCCGTACGGTGGCGCAGTGATCGGCGGCGTCGCGGGCGGCCTGCTCGGCCACACCGTCGGCGAGGGCTCAGGCAAGGACGCGGCCACCGCGGGCGGCGCAGTGATCGGCGCGCTGGTCGGCGAACACATGCAGAGCCAGGCCGCCGCCGCGTCGGCACAGGCCAAACCGCCCACGACCGTTACGCAGTGCTACTTCGTCGATAACTGGGTCGAGCGTCAGAGCGGCGCGATCGTCACCTACACCTGGCACGGCCGGACGATCACCGAAACCCTGCCCTACGTGCCGACCTTCCATGCCGGTGATGACGTGCAGTTGAACGTCACGACCTCGCTCGCCGGCCACGCGTAACGCGGCCGCACTTACCGTAAATCACTGCCGCGACGTCAAGGGCCTTCGCAGAATGCAGTCCATCAAGTCCGCCACGACAGGCGTCGCGGCAGACCCACAAGGCCCCTGAATTCCAGAAAGGAAATCATCATGAAACGGCAAACCCTCAACGCAATGCTCTCGGTGATCTGCATGGCCGTCATGGCCCATGAATGCATGGCGACGGCTTCCACCGCGGCGCTGGCGCAAAGCCTCAGCCGCTACAGCCAGGTGCAGCTTGCCAGCGTCGACATCACCGTGGCCGGAAATGGCCGGTGGGACGGTTTCACTGACACGCAACGGCAACAAGCGCGTGCGTTGGCACGCGAGAGTTTCGCCCGCGCCACCGCGGACACCGGCGCCCAGGCCGCCTCGCCCGAAGGCGAAACGCTGCGCCTGAGCCTGACGGTGGAAGACATGACGCCCGCCAACACCACTCGATCGGTGATCAACCATGTGTTGCCGATCGGCCTGGTCGCTAACGTCGGCAAGAGCGTGTCGGGTGCCGGTACCTCGCGAACGATGGGCTCGGTCACCATCGCCGGCGAACTGCGCGACGCCCGCAGCGGCACCCTCGTCGCTTCCTTCCGCGCGGAAACCAGCCCCGACCCGATGAACCTCAATGCGGTGATCAGTCAGGACGCCGCGATGAAGGCGGCCATCGAACGCAGCGCCGAGGCCTTCGCCTCGGCGCTCAGCAAAGCGCGCAAGGGTGAAGACCCCTGCGCCGGTTCAGGCACCTGCCGACTCACGCTGCAGCCGGTCGCAGGCGGCTGATACGCCCGCCCCTGTCCGAAGCCGCGAACACTGCCCCACCCGGAACCATCAAGGCCTCCATGAAAACGCCATCTGCATTACTGTCGGCATTGCTTGCCGGCCCGCTCATCGCCGCCAGTCTCGGTGGCTGCAAGTCGGCGGAAGCACCCAAAGCCGGCACACCCGAAGTCATCGTCGAGACGGTCGTCCGGCGCAACATCGCCATCGAAGCCACTTACCCGGCCCAGACCATGGGCTCGCGCGAAGTCGAAGTCCGCCCGCGCCTGACCGGCATCCTGCTCAAGCGCAGCTACCAGGAAGGCCACCCGGTCAACGAAGGCCAGCCGCTCTACCAGATCGACCCGGCCGAGTTCAGGACCGCGCTGGACCAGGCGGAATCGCAGTACGCGCAGCAGAAGGCGGTGCTCGACAAGGCCCGCCGCGATCTGGCCCGCGTCGAACCGCTGCTGAAGGAAAAGGCCGTCGCGCAGAAGGATGTCGATGACGCCCGCTCGGCGATGGAGCAGGCGCAAGCCGCGCTGCTCACCGCGCAGGCCAACGTCACGAAGGCACGTCTCAACCTGGATTACACCCGCGTCGCCTCGCCGGTGTCCGGCATCGCGAGCCTGTCGCTGATGTCCGAAGGCTCGCTGGTGAACGGCCCCAGCTCGCTGCTCACAAAAGTCGTGCAGATCGACCCGATGTACGTGATGTTCAGCCTGCCCGAGCGCGAGAAGCTGTACTTCGAACGCAAGCGCGCCGCCGGCATGCTCGACCTGCCGCACAAGGCACCGCTCGAGGTGCAGCTGACGCTGGCCGACGGCACGGTGTACCCGGTGAGCGGGCGCCTGAATTTCTCCGACACGCTGATCTCCACCTCCACCGGCACGCTGCAGCTGCGCGCCGAACTGCCCAACGCGAAGGCGCAGCTGATGCCGGGGCAGTTCGTGAAGGTCACGGTCAAGGGCATCGAGGCGAAAGACGCGATCGTGATCCCTCAGAAGGCTGTCGGCACCTCGTCGCAAGGGCAGTTCGTCTACGTCGTCGGCAAGGACGGTGTGGCGCGCAGCCGCCCGGTCGAAACCGCCGGCACGCAGGGCGATCGCTTCTTCATCAGCAAGGGCCTGGAGGCCGGCGACCAGGTCGTCGTCGAAGGGCTCGCCAAGGTGCGTGCAGACAAGCCGGTGAAGCTCGTCGCGGCCGACCAGCCCGCCAAACCCGCCACCGCTGCACGCTGAGGAACGACGATGATTTCCAGAACCTTCATCGACCGCCCGATCCTCGCATCGGTGCTGTCCATCCTGATCATGCTGGCCGGCGCAGCCGCGATCTTCAAGCTGCCGGTCGCGCAGTTCCCCGACATCACGCCGCCGGTCGTGTCGGTCACCGCGCAATACAGCGGCGCCAATGCCGACACCTTGCAGAAGACCGTCGCCGGGCCGATCGAGGACAAGGTCAACGGCGTGGAGAACATGATCTACATGGAATCCACCAGTGCCGCCAACGGCACGATGACGCTGAACGTCTACTTCGACATCGGCACCGACCCGGACCAGGCCGCGACCAACGTCAACAACCGGGTGCAGACCGCCCTGCCGGTGCTGCCGGACAGCGTGAAGCAGAACGGCGTGATCGTGCAGAAGAAGTCCACGAACATGCTGCAGATCGTCACCCTGTCGTCGCCCGAGGGGAAGTACGACACGGTGTTCCTCTCCAACTACGCCTACCTGAACGTGGTCAACGCGCTCAAGCGCCTGCCCGGCGTGGGTGACGCCACCATTCTCGGCGCGCAGGACTACGCGATGCGCGTGTGGCTCAGACCCGACCGCCTCGCCGAACTGAAGATGACCACCGCCGATGTGGTGCAGGCGATCAAGGAGCAGAACGCGCAGTTCGCGGTCGGCAAGATCGGCGACACGCCCAACGACGGCAGCCCGCAGTTCACCTACACGATGAGCGCCCAGGGCCGCATGACCGACCCGGAGGCCTTCGAGAACATCATCCTGCGCGCCAATCCGGACGGCTCGAACGTGCGCATCCGCGACGTCGCCCGCGTCGAACTCGGCGCGCGCGACTACTCGATGTCCGGCACGCTCAACGGCAAGCCGGGTGTGATGGTCGCAACCTACCTGCAGCCCGGCGCCAATGCGCTGGACGTGGCCAACTCGGTCAAGGCCACAATGGCGCAGCTGGCGACCAGCTTCCCCGAAGGCGTGAGCTACAGCGTGCCCTACGACACCACGCCCTTCGTGAAGGCCTCGATCCACGAAGTGGTGAAGACCCTGCTCGAAGCAATCGTGCTGGTCTTCCTCGTGGTGTTCCTGTTCCTGCAGAACTTCCGCGCCACGCTGATCCCCTGCATCGCGGTGCCGGTGTCGCTGGTCGGCACCTTCGCCGGCATGTACCTGCTCGGCTTCTCGATCAACACGCTGACGCTGTTCGGCCTCGTGCTGGCGATCGGCATCGTGGTCGACGACGCGATCGTGGTGCTGGAAAACGTCGAGCGCATCATGCGCGACGAGCATCTGCCGCCGCGCGAAGCCACGCTGCGCGCGATGCAGGAAGTCACCGGCCCGGTCGTCGCGATCGTGCTGGTGCTGTGCGCGGTGTTCGTGCCGGTCGGCTTCCTCGGCGGCCTCACCGGTCAGCTCTACAAGCAGTTCGCGATCACCATCGCGGTGTCGGTCACCATCTCCGGCTTCGTCGCGCTGACGCTCACCCCGGCGCTGTGCGCGCTGCTGCTCAAGCCCGGCCACACCGAGCCGGCGGCGTTCTTCCGCTGGTTCAACCGCCTGTTCGACAAGGCCACCGAGCGCTTCGGCGCCGCGGTCGCTGCGATCATCCGCCGCTGGGTGCTGGCACTGCTCTGTGCCGGTGGTGTGCTGCTGATGCTGGGCGGCCTGGTGAAGACGGTGCCGACCGCGCTGATTCCGCCGGAAGACCAGGGCTACTACCTCGCCACCGTGCAGCTGCCGGACGCCGCCTCGCTCGCGCGCACGAAGCAGGTCGCCGCACAGGCGGGTGATGCCGCCAAGGGCTTCGAAGGCAATGCGGATGTGGTGGTGCTCTCCGGCTACGACATCCTCACCGGCAACCTGAAGACTTCCGCCGCGACGGTGTTCTCGGTGATGAAGCCGTGGGAGGAACGCGGCGTCGCGCTCAACATCCGCAACGCGATCTACGACTTCATGCACGGCACGCAAGGCAACCGCGAAGCCATGATCCTCGGCTTCAACCCACCGCCGATTCCGGGCCTGGGCACCACCGGCGGCGCCGAGTTCTACATCCAGAACCGCGGCGAGGGCGACATCCAGCAGCTCGCCAAGGTCACGCAGGACTTCATCTCCAAGGCCGGCCAGCAGCCGGAACTCACCGGCGTCACCACGCTGATGCGCGCCAACGTGCCGCAGGTTTATGTGGATGTGAATCGCGACCGCGCCAAGGCGCTGGGCGTGCCGATCAACAGCATCTTCGATGCGCTGCAGGCCACCTTCGGCAGCCTCTATGTGAACGACTTCAACAAGTTCGGCCAGACCTACCGGGTGCTGCTGCAGTCCGAAGCGGATGCCCGCATGCGGCCGGAAGACGTGGGCAAGGTGTATGTGCGTTCGAGCGGCGGCCAGATGATTCCGCTCGGTGCGGTCGCCGACGTGCGGCAGATCAGCGGGCCGGAGATCATCAACCGCTTCAACGGCTTCATGGGCGCCAAGCTCATGGCCAACCCGGCGACGGGGCACAGCTCTGGCGAAGCGATTGCCGCCATCGAGCGCGTCGCCAAGGAAGTGCTGCCCGAAGGCTACGCGCTGGCCTGGACCGGCACCGCCTTCCAGGAAAAACGCGCTGGCAGCGCCGCCACGCTCGCCTTCGCGTTCGGCCTGGTGGTGGTGTTCCTGATCCTCGCCGCGCAGTACGAAAGCTGGAAGCTGCCGCTGGTGGTGGTGACCGCCGTGCCCTTCGCGATCTTCGGCGCCTTCGCCGCGGTTTGGCTGCGCGGGCTCAACTGCGACATCTACTTCCAGATCGGCCTGATCACGCTGATCGGGCTGGCCGCGAAGAACGCGATCCTGATCGTCGAGTTCGCGCACCAGCTCCACCAGCAAGGCCACAGCGCCCGCGAGGCCGCGCTGCAGGCCGCACGCCTGCGCTTCCGCCCGATCGTGATGACCTCGATGGCCTTCATCCTCGGCGTGGTGCCGCTGGCGATCAGCTTCGGCGCGGGCGCCAACAGCCAGCACTCGATCGGCACCGGCGTCATCGGCGGCATGCTCGCCGCCACCTTCCTCGCCGTGTTGTTCGTTCCGATGTTCTTTTCCCTGGTGTCCGGCAAGGGCGCGGCCAAGCAGCCCGCCGCTGCGACGAAGGAGCATGACCATGCGTAAGACAAGCTTTGCGATCCTGCCGCTGCTGCTGAGCCTCACCGCCTGCAACATGGCCCCGGTGTATCTGCGCCCTGATGTGGAAGCGCCCCCGCAATGGGGCCAGGCCGAGCACACCGGCGCCCGCAGCGAGGCCGCTGTGCCCAGCGAATGGTGGAAGCTCTTCGGCGACGACGCGCTGAACCAGCTGATCGACACCGCGCTCGCCGAGAACAAGGACATGAAGGTCGCCTACGCCCGCATCGAGCAGGCCCGCGCGCAACTGGGCATCACCGATGCGCAGCGCTACCCGCAGGTCACCGGCGGCCTCAGCGACCAGCACACGATGCGCAGCGCCGAAGCCGCGCCACGGCTGCCGGGCGACCGGCACGGCGAAGACATCAAGGCGACCATCGGTGTGTCCTACGAGCTGGACCTGTGGGGCCGTCTGCGCAACGCCAGCGACGCCGCACGCGAGAAGCTGCTGTCCAGCGAGTACAACCAGCAGGCGCTGCGCATCTCGCTCGAATCGCAGGTCGCCACCGCCTACTTCAAGCTGCTTGCGCTCGATCGCCAGCTTGAGATCGCGCGCCGCAACCTCGCCACGCAGGAAGAAACGCTGCACATGACGCAGCGGCGCTTCGAAGGCGGCGTGGCCTCGGGCTACGACTACGCCCAGGCGCGCGCGCAAACCCAGCAGACCCGCAGCAGCATCCCCGACCTGGAGCGCCAGATCACGCTGCAGGAAAACGCACTGAGCATCCTGCTCGGCCGCAACCCGGGCCCGGTGCCGCGCGGCCGCAGCATCGACACGCTGACCGCCGATCTCGACATCCCGCCGGGCCTGCCCTCGCAACTGCTCGAACGCCGGCCCGACATCCTCGCCGCCGAAGCGCAACTGCGCGCCGCCAACGCGAATATCGGCGCCGCCCGCGCCGCCTTCTTCCCGAAGATCTCGCTCACCGGCGCCACCGGCTACGAGAGCAGCGACCTGCACACGCTCGGCGACCCCGGCAGCGCGCTATGGAGCCTCGCCGCCGGCCTCGCGCAACCGATCTTCATGGGCGGCCAGCTGAAGAACCAGCTGCGGCAAGCCGAAGCCAGCGAGCGCGAGATGGTCGCCACCTACCAGAAGACCGTGCAGACCGCCTTCCGCGAAACCGAAGACGGCCTCGTCAACCTGCGCAAGACCCGCGAGCAGGCCGACAGCAAACGCCAGCGCGCCACCGCCCTCGGCGAAGCGCAGCACATCTCCTTCCTGCGCTACCAGGAAGGCCTCACCAGCTTCATGGATGTGCTCGACGCCGAACGCAACCAGCTGCAGGCAGAGCTCGACGTCGTCACGCTGCAGAACCAGCAGCTCGCCTACACGGTGAGCCTGTTCGCGGCGCTCGGAGGGGGATGGGAACAGCCGCGCTGAGTTGCAACATCAACACACGCCCCGGGCAGAAGGCGCAGAACCGAGTCAGGCAGGACCGGCGACGACGAGCCAGCGCTAGTCGATCATCAATCGCTCGGCCTGCTCTGCCCCCACATGCCGACCGAGGATGCGACGCAGGGTGCCGTCAGCCTTCATGTCGGCGAGCGTGCGTGCAAGCGCCTTCTGCTGTTCGGCGCTGAGCGTCTTGCGCGACAGCACCACCGAGAGGGCATTCTCGGCAGCCCCGACGTCGATGCGCCGCAGGCGCTGCGCGCCGGTATGCCGCTTGTCGTAGTAGGACCATGCGATGTCGCGCACGATGGTGGCCGTAGCCCGCCCGATCGCGACGAGGCGCACCGCATCGCCCTCTTCCGCGACGTAGCTGACCAAGCCGCGCTCCTCCTGCTGGCGGATCCACGCGTCCCACTTGGGGCCATAGCGAAAGCCACGGGTAACGACGACCGTGGTCGCAGGGTCGGTCATCGGGTTCGCGGCCGCGGTGGCGTCTCTCGGCGCGGTGTCATCCCTCACGAGCAGGACGTTGCGGAACTTCAGGTAGGGCAGGAAGACACCGAAGCGCTCGCGTTCAGGGGTCGCCACGCCGGACAGCGACAGGTCGATCTGCTCTGCTTCGAAGGCGGCCCAAACGCGGATGCGCGATTCGTACGACGGATCGAGCCGGCAACCGGTGCGGCGTGCGAGTTCAGCGGCGATATCGACTTCGATGCCCTGCCCCTGTTTGCTGCTGTCTTCGAGGTAGTAAAGCGGCGGCAGCATCGAGTAGGCGAGTTGAAGCGGGCGACCGCAGAGCCCTTCGACGCCCGCTACGCTCGGGTTCGCCAGCGTGCTGGCCACCAGCCACGCGAGGTTCAGCATCCAGGCTCGACGACGCACGCGCCCCCCCTTCATCGACATCGATCGTTCTTCAGTATGGACAAGCCTGCCGGCTTCGCCAATTGCGGCGCAGGATCTGACGTGAAAGCGGCACTTGACGGCACGCACCACCCCACCGAGAGTGCGTTCACCGGCGCATACGGAGAACCGCAATGTCCCCTGCCCCCTGGTGGAAAACCTGCGTCGCCTACCAGATCTACCCGCGCAGCTTCTGCGACAGCAATGGCGACGGCGTCGGCGACCTGCGCGGCATCATTTCAAAACTCGACTACCTCGAGCGCCTCGGCATCGGCATGGTGTGGCTGTGCCCGGTGTATGCCTCGCCGAACGACGACAACGGCTACGACATCTCGGACTACGAGGCGATCCAGCCCGAGTTCGGCACGCTGGAGGACTGGATCGCGCTGCGCGACGGGCTGCACGCGCGGGGCATCCGGCTGGTGATGGATCTGGTCGCCAACCACAGTTCGGACGAACACGCATGGTTCGTCGAATCTCGCACGGCCAAGGATTCGGGCAAGCGCGACTGGTACATCTGGCGTCCGCCGGCGGCGGACGGCGGCCCGCCCAACGACTGGCAATCGGTCTTCGGCGGCCCGGCCTGGGAATTCGACGGAGCCACCGGCGAGTACTACCTGCACCTGTTCTCGAAGAAGCAGCCGGATCTCAACTGGGAGAGCACCGCCTTCCGCACCGAACTGTTCGCGATGATGCGGCGCTGGGTCGCGCTGGGCATCGACGGCTTCCGCATGGACGTGATCAACCTGATCTCAAAGCCCGATGGCCTTGGGGCGGGCGGTAACGAGGGCGGCATGGATCGCGCCCTCAACGGCCCACGGATGCGCGATTACCTTGCCGAAATGCGCCGTGAGGTATTTGCCGGCACGGATCTGGTGACGATTGGCGAGACACCCGGCATGCGACTCGAACTCGCGCGCGAGATCACCGACGAACGCGCCCCGATGCTCGACATGCAGTTCCACTTCGAGCATGTCGATCTCGACCACGCCCCCGGCGCCAGCAAGTGGGACAGCACGCCGATGACGATGCCCGCACTGCGCGCCACACTTTCGCGCTGGCAGGAAGGCATGGAACCACACGGCTGGAACAGCCTGTACCTGGGCAACCACGACCAGCCGCGCGCGGTATCGCGCTACGGCGACGACGGCCGCTACCGGCGCGAATCCGCCACGCTGCTGATGACCCTGTTGCTGACGCTGAAAGGCACGCCCTTCATCTACCAGGGTGATGAGATCGGCATGGCCAACGTCGCCTTCGATGCGATCACCGACTACCGCGACATCGAAACGCTCAACGCCTGGCGCTGGCTGACCGGGGAACGGGGTCTGGATGCGGCCACCGCACTGACGATGATCCGCACGAAGAGTCGCGACAACGCGCGCACGCCGATGCAGTGGTCGGCCGCGCCGAACGCCGGCTTCAGCAGCGCCAAGCCGTGGATCGCACCCAACCCGGACTACACCGCCCACAACGTCGCGGCGGCCGAGGCAGCCCCCGATTCGGTGCTGCACTACACCCGCCGCCTGATCGCGCTGCGCCAACGCACCCCGGCGCTGCACGGCGGGCAATACGGACTGCTCGATGCGGAGCACCCGACCCTGTGGCTCTTCGAACGCGCCGACGCCACGCAGCGATGCCTGATCGCACTGAACTTCTCCGACGGGCGCCTGCCCGTGCCAAGCGCGGTTGCGTCGCTGCCGCTGCGACTCGGCAACTACCCGCCGGGCGATCCGGCGACGCTGCGCCCCTGGGAGGCGCGCATCCTCGCCGCGCCATCACACCGTTCAGCCCCTTAACCGTGCGGACGCGGCGCCGTTAACCCAAGCATGCGCTGTCGATTCGCCCTGTTCATGCTGCCGCGTCGTCATACCCGGCTTTGTGCAGCCATGTTGTCTGCCCTGCTGGGCTGGGGCTGCGCACTGGCCGCGGCGCCCGACGCAAGCCAGAGCACCGGCTGGGCCGAACGCTTTCGCCTGTCGGGCTTTGGAACTGCCGGCTTTTCGCACTACAGCTCTGAAGTCGCCGACTACGTTGGCACCCAACAGCCGGACGGCCCGGGCCGGACCGGCGCGTCGAGCGCCAGCCTCGATTCGAATCTCGGCCTGCAACTCGACGCGCAACTCGCCCCGACGATCAGCGCCACGCTGCAGGTGGTCACCGAATACTTGCCGGACGGCAGCTGGGACCCGGCCATCAGCGTCGGCAGCCTGCGCTGGGAGGCAAGCAGCCAGATCGCGCTGCGTGCGGGGCGATTCCAGTCCTCGACCTTTCTCGCCACCGACTATCGTTATGTGCGCTTTGCCAACCTGTGGGTACGCCCGCCGCGCGAAGTGTATGGCGTGCAACCGACCACCCGGCTTGACGGGGCCGACGCCAGTTGGCAAACCAGCCTGGGCGGCGGCCGACTGTTGTTGCGGGCGGGCGGTGGCGAGGTTTCAAGCGGTGCGGTGGCGACGACCGCGGGTGCGGCGGACGAGATCATCTACCGCGGCGGGTTCGTGCGCGGCCAATGGGAAACCGGCCCCTGGCTGCTTTCCGGTTCGCTCACCCGAAATCGCGTGAGCTTCGCGCCGAGTGGCGTGGTCGGCCAGGCCTTGCAACTGCTGGCGCGGCTCGACCCGGTCGCCGGCAATGCGGCGATCGTCGACGACAAGCCGAACACCGCGCTCGCGCTCGGCTTCGCCTATGACAGCGATGCCTGGGTCGCCCAAGCGGAGTGGGCTCGAGCATGGAACGACAGCATCCTGATTGATCGCAGCGGCGCCTACCTGCTGGCCGGGCATCGCTTCGGCCCCACGCTGCCCTACCTGATGTTTGCCCAACGATGGACGCACGGGCAAAAGATCCATTCGGACCGCCCCGCCGCCGAGGCGCTGCTGCGCCAGCTCTACGCCAACCAGCACAGCGACACCCGCTCGCTGACGCTCGGGCTCAACGTCGAATTGCGCGAACGCGTCCTGCTCAAGGGCGCGTTCGAGTGGGTGCAGCCCACGCCGGGCGGCACGGGCCTCCAGGGCAACATCGCGCGCGGCTATTCGCGCAGCGACCCGGCCAGCGAACGCCTGCTGACCCTCAACCTGGACTTCGTGTTCTGATGCGCGCGCGGCTCGCCCACCTCTGCTTCGCCGGCGCCTTGCTCGCGGCTGGCGCCGCACAGGGCGAAACCACGGCAGAAAGTCGCGTCGCGGTCATCGTCAGCGCCTCGGTCGTCGTGCCTTCACTGTCGGCGGAAGACATCCGCGAACTCTTCCTCGGCCGCAAGCGCCTGCAGGCTGGAAGCCTTCAGCTGCAGGCGGTGGACAACGCGGACAAGGCTGCGCGCGAAGTGTTCTACGTCAATCTCGCCGGCATGAGCGGGACGCGTGTGCGCGCCTACTGGGCACGCATCGTGTTTTCGGCGCAGGGCCGACCACCGCCGGAAGTCGCAGCCGAGGAGGTCGGGCGGCGCGTCGTCGAAGCGCCGGGAACGCTGGGATATGTCGATGCAGCGCGCGTGCCAGCCGGGGCGCGCGTCCTGTTCACGCTGCCCTGATTCACCGAGGAATTCGCTCCGCGCCGCAAGGCAGCGCACACCGTGCTACTTGAGCACTTCGAGGATCTTCACGCCGACTTCGTAGATCTGTGAGCCATTCACCGGGTGGCAACGCCGCACCTGCGCGCGCACATGCATCGGCGGGCCGGCCAGCGGGCCTTCGTGCGGGCGCACGATGACATCGAAAATTTCGTCGGGGCGCGGCACATACACGGTGTGCAGGGTCATGCCGTCGACGCTGAGATCGACGCAGCGCGCCTTGCGCGGCGGGTGTTGCGAGGCAGCGGGTTGGATGAAGGCCTCGCTGCCGAGCGGAATGCGTACCGACGTGCGGCGCTCGCGATCTCCGAAACCATTGTTCATTGTCTGCTCTGCTCCCTGAATGCGCGCGGCCGGATCGCGACCTGCGGCACCTGTTCTTGTGCCGCTAGGGTACCCGAAGCCGCGCTTCATCGCGGGCGCTGACGCCTTGCAATGAAAACGGCCCGCGGTGTGCGCGGGCCGTAAGTGGGCGCTCGACAATCGGGCTACGCCGCCTTCTTCATCTGCTTCTGGTAGAGGAACTCGAGGATCGCGGCGCGGCAGTCCGCGAACTGCGGATCGTGTGCCAGTTCAAGGCGATTGCGCGGCTTCGGCAAGCCCACTTCGAGGATCTCGCCGATCGTCGCGGCCGGGCCGTTGGTCATCATCACCACGCGGTCGGACAAGAGCACCGCCTCGTCCACATCGTGCGTCACCATCACCACCGTCGCGCCGGTCTTGCCCATCACGCCGATCAGCTCGTCCTGCAGGCTGGCGCGGGTCAGCGCGTCGAGTGCGCCGAAGGGCTCGTCCATCAGCAGCACCTTGGGCTCCATCGCGAAAGCGCGCGCAATGCCGACACGCTGCTTCATGCCGCCGGAAATCTCGTGCGGATATTTGTGCATGGCATGGGCCATGTGCACCATCTCCAGCGCCGCTTCGGTACGCAGCTTGAGCTTGACCTTGCGCTCCTTGGTGCCGAACACCCGCTCGACGGCGAGGTAGACGTTCTCGAAGCAGGTCAGCCAGGGCAGCAGCGAATGGTTCTGGAACACCACCGCACGCTCGGGGCCGGGGCCGGCCACTTCGCGCCCGCCGCAGATCACATAGCCGGAGGTCGGCAAGGTGAGCCCGGCAATCAGGTTCAGCAAGGTGCTCTTGCCACAGCCGGAGTGGCCGATCAGCGAGACGAACTCGCCTTCTGCAATGTCGAGGTCGATGTCGCGCAGCGCGGTGAAACGCCCGCTCTTGGTGTCGAAGGCCATGCCGACGTTTTCGACTTTCACCATGGGTTTGCTCATGACAGGGCTCCGCTGTGCGTCAGGTGTTGCCGTAGGAAAAACGCTTGGCGATCAGCAGCAGCGCCTGTTCGAGCAGCAGGCCGACGATGCCGATGACGAAGATCGCGATGACGATGTGTTCAACCTTCAGGTTGTTCCACTCATCCCACACCCAGAAGCCGATGCCGACGCCGCCGGTGAGCATTTCTGCCGCCACGATCACCAGCCAGGCGGTGCCGATCGAGAGCCGGATGCCGGTGAGCATGTAGGGCAGCACCGCCGGGAAGAGGATCTTGGTGATGATCTTCCATTCCGACAGGTTGAGGACGCGGGCCACGTTCATGTAGTCCTGCGGCACGCGCTGCACGCCCTGCGCGGTGTTGAGGATCATCGGCCAGATCGAGCAGATGAAGATCGTCCAGGTCGCGGCGGGGTCCGCCTTCTGGAACACCAGCAGGCCGATCGGGAGCCATGCGAGCGGGCTGACCGGACGCAGCAGCGAGATGATCGGATCGCACATGTTGTTGAGGAAGGTGAAGCGCCCGATCAGGAAGCCCATCGGGATGCCCACCAGCGCCGCGATGCCGAACCCGATGCCGACGCGCTTGAGCGACGACAGGATGTTCCAGCCGATGCCCTGATCGTTCGGGCCGTTGCGGTAGAACGGGTCGGAAAAGATCACGACCGCTTCATTCCAGGTCTTCAGCGGGCTGGGGATGCCGTTGGCCTTCATCGAGACCATCGCCCAGATACCGATCAGCAGCGCGATGCCGATCAGCGGCGGCAGCACGCGCTTGGCGAACGCACGCAGGCGCGGGCGCCAGGGCGTGGACGTGGCCGGCACGCTGGCGGGCGTCGGGGCAGCGTCGGCCGCGCGGGGTTCGCCCGCCGCAGCGAGCGTCGGTTTGTCGGTGGTCGGCGGCGCGCCGGCATGGGCAGCGCCGGCACTCAGTAGCAATGCGCTCATGTGTCTCTCCTCAATGCGGGGCGATGCGGCGCGCATCGCGCGCGCCGCTTCTTGTCGTGAGTCAGGCCTGGACCTTGAAGGAGCCGGCGTACTTCTTGGCGTCCTTGCCGTCCCACACCACGCCGTCGATCAGCTTGCTGCTGCGCATGTCGCTCTTGGGCAAGGACACGCCGGCAGCGGTGGCAGCCTGCTTGTAGATGTCGACGCGGTTGATCGCCTTGGCGATTCCGGCGTAATCGACGTCCTGCTTGAGCAGGCCCCAACGCTTGTGCTGGGTGAGGAACCACATGCCGTCGGAGATGTAGGGGAAGTTCACCGCGCCGTCGTTGAAGAACTTCATGTGGTTCTTGTCGTCCCAGCTCTTGCCCAGCCCGTTCTGGTAGCGGCCGAGCATGCGCTCGAGGATCACGTCCATGTCGGTGTTGACGTAGGACTTCTGCGCGATCGTTTCGGCGGTGAGGCGACGATTTGCCAGCGAGGCGTCGATCCAGCGGCCGGCATCGAGAATCGCCGCCGTCATTGCGCGCGCGGTGTTCGGGTTCTTCTGCACGAATTCGGCGGTGGTGCCGAGCACCTTTTCCGGATGGTCGGGCCAGATGTCCTGCGTGGTCACCGCGGTGAAGCCGATCTTGTCCATGATCGCGCGGTTGTTCCATGGCTCGCCGACGCAGAAACCGTCCATGTTGCCGACACGCATGTTCGCGACCATCTGCGGCGGCGGCACGGTGATCACCTTCACGTCCTTCATCGGGTTGATACCGTTGGCCGCGAGCCAGTAGTACAACCACATCGCGTGCGTGCCGGTCGGGAAGGTCTGCGCGAAGGTGTATTCGCCTGGTTTGGCGGCCACCGCTTTCGCGAGCCCGGGGCCATCGGTCACGCCCATGTCGCGGAACTTGTTGCCCAGCGTGATCGCCTGGCCGTTGTTGTTGAGCGTGGCGAGCACCGCCATGTCCTTCTTCGGACCGCCGATGCCCAGATGCACGCCGTACACCAGCCCGTACAGCACATGGGCCGCGTCCAGCTCGCCGTTGACCAGCTTGTCGCGCACCGAGGCCCAAGAGGCCTCCTTGGTCGCGATGATCTTGATGCCGTATTTCTCGTCGAACTTCTGCACCGCCGCCATCACCACCGACGCGCAGTCAGTCAGCGGGATGAAGCCGATGCGCACTTCCTTCTTCTCAGGCGCATCCGAGCCTGCGGCCCAGGCATTGCCGAAGGGCACCACGCTGGCGGCAGCGGCACCGCCGAGCGCGAGCGTCTGACGCAGGAAGCCGCGACGGCTCAGTTCGTTGTCCGAGGGGCGATCGATCATGGTGGTCTCTCCGCAGCAAGGTTGAGGAAATCGGAAAAAACAAAAAGGCGCCCACCGTGCGTATCAATCACGCGCGGAGGACGCCCTTGTCCGTTGCTGTCCGGGCTGCCGTCATTGGCAGGTCGCGGACTGCTGCAGGCGCCGCCTTTGGCGTCTGCGTTTGCAGAATCCATTGCAATCGACGTGCCAAATCTTCCAAGGCACTGTTTTTAATAAGCTTTATTGCAAGGCCATTGCTCGACCAGCCAACCCGAATGGATTCGACTCTGCAATCAGCCGGAGATCCGCACATCGGCGGTGCAAGAAAGTCGCGGCGCGCACCGCCTGGATGCCGCACCGCAACCGTGCAGTTGCGCGCGCTTGCGGTGCAGGCCCGCCCCAGCCCGGTGCAAAGATCGGCGCGCGCAAGAAAAACGATGGCGCCCGTCGCAGGGCGCCATCGGCATTCACTTTGAGTCACATGAGCGCGCGGGAACGCACGCCGGCAGCCCTAACCGATCAGCAATTTCGCCGACTCGATCACGTCCTGCGCCACCTCGCCGATCCGGCGGCCGCGCTCCATCGCCAGCTTGCGCAGCGCGTGGTAGGCCTCGTCTTCGGTGAGGCCGCGCGCTTTCATCAGGATGCCTTTGGCACGATCCACCGCGATACGGTCCGAGAGCTTGCGCTCGGCGTCGTCGCGCTCCTTGCGCAGGCTCTGGAACTCCTCGAAGCGCGCCACTGCGACCTTCATCAGCGACTCGACCCGCTCCGGCACCAGCCCGTCGACAACGTACGCGGCCACGCCGGCGCGCATGGCGCGGCGGATGATGGACTCGTCGTCATCGCCCGAAAACACGATCACCGGTCGCGGATAGTCGCGATCGAGCGTGGCCAGGTGCTCCAGCGTGTCGCGGCTGGGCGAATCGGTGTTGATCAGCACTGCATCGGGCTGGATCTCCTGCACCCGCTTGGCGAGTTCTGCAGCATCCGGCAGCACTGCGGCGACCAGGTGTCCGGCCGCAGCCACGCCCTGGCAAAGATCCAGCGCGCGCTCCTGGGACTCGTCGACGATCAGCACTCTAAGCATGTGGGGGCCATCAGCGGAATATTCCTGGTTCGGCAACACGCAATCGCCATGCCAGAGATCCGCAAGGGCCGCGGTGACAGCAGGCGCCCTCAGGGCAGCCAGAACGAGATGGTTGCGCCCTCGCCCGGCGCCCCTTCCGCCGCCACACCGCCATGGTGGCGCTCCACGACACGCTTGACGATCGCCAGCCCGATGCCGGTGCCTTCGAATTCGCGCAGGGTCTGCAAGCGCTGGAAGACACCAAAGAGCTTGTCGGCGTAGGTCATGTCGAAGCCGATACCGTTGTCGGAGACGTAGTACCAGGTTCGCCCTCGGGTGTGCGAGACGCCAATGTCCACCCGCGGCTCGGCGCCGCGTGACGAGAACTTGAGCGCGTTGCCAATCAGGTTCACCCAGACCTGGCGCAACAGGCGGGGGTCGCCGTACGCCGGTGGCAACAGGCCGACCGAAACCCGGGTATGGAGATACGGCCCACGCAGCTCGGCCACCACCTCGCTGACAAGGCGCCCCATGTCGACCTTCTGCCGCGTCAGCTCGGCACGACCGACGCGGGAGAAATCAAGGAAGTCGTCGATCAGCTCGCCCATCCGGACCGAGGCTTTCATCACCCTTTCGAGCAGGTCGCGCCCCTCGGCGCTGAGTCGCTCGCCTTCGCCATCCGAGAGCAGGAAGGTGTAGCCGTGAATGGCCCGCAGCGGCGCACGCAAGTCGTGCGACACCGAGTAAGAGAAGGCCTCCATCTCGCGGTAGGCGCGCTGCAGTTCGGCGGTTCGCTCGGCAACGCGCTGTTCGAGCGAATCGTTGAGCACGCTGATTTCCAGTTCGGCGCCGACCTGCTCGGTGATGTCGCGCAGGATCAGCGTGAACAGTGTCGCGTCGCCCAGTTCCACCCGCGACAGCGCGAGTTCGACCGGAAACTCATCACCATTGCGGCGGCATCCGAGCAAGGGGCGTGTGCCGCCGCGCAGGCGCCAGCTCGCGCGCCGACGCGCCTGCAGCAGGATCTTCTCGGCCGGCACCGCGCGATAGCGCTCCGGCAGGAGCATCAATACGTCCTGTCCGATGGTTTCCTGCGCCGAATAGCCGAACATGTGCTCGGCGGCCTTGTTGTACATGACGATGCGGCGCTGGTCATCGGTGATCAGCACCGCGTCCATCGCCGACTCGATGATCGCTTCGAGCTGCAGCGAGCGTTCCCGCAATGCACGTTCGGCCTGGCGCTGGCCGGTCAGCTCGCGGCCGATCACGGCAAAGCGCAGCATCCCCTCGTCCGACGCCGGCAGCGCGATCACATGGATCTCGACCTGCGCGCTCTCGCTGCCCAACGGCACACTGAGGTCGAAGGCACGGATGCTGTGCCGTGTCTGGCCGGCAACCTGTTCGAGCGCGCGCCGCAGCGTCTCGCCGGCAGCCAGTTGGCCGATCGGCACCGCCCCGAGCAGGTCGTTCGAGCGGAAGATGCGCCGCGCCGCCGGGTTGCGGTGCTCGCAGACGAAATCGCCATCCGCAGTCTGCCGCATCAGCAGCAGCGGATCAGGCGTTGCCTCGAAGAGCGCGGCCTCCTGCGCGCCACGCAGCCGGGCCCGCCGCATCGAACGGGTTGCCCCCATCAGCATCAAGGTCGTGCCGAGCGCAAAGGCGGCCAGCAGGATGAAGCCCCAGGCGGGCAACACGCTTCCGCTGGCGACCGCCTCGCGAGCCCCGGTGGCATCAAGCGCCACGACCACGGCCAACGGGTACTCCGCCAGTCGGCGCACCGCGTACAGGCGCCGCTCGCCCGGCACATCGAACTCGCCGTCGCGCCCGGCCGCAATCGCTCGCAGCACCGCCTCAGGCAACACTGACTGCCGCTCGGGCCCTCGCGCCCCCCCCTCAACCAGCACGGCGCCGTCGCGTCGCACCAGCATGGCATCGCCGCCGTGGCTCAGCATCTGCGCACGCAACATCTCGCGCAGCGTCCGCGCCGAGACTTCCGCGACGATGCCGGCCGGGCTGAATTCACCAACCACCGCAGTCCCGCCGAACAGGTGCACCGCGTGCAACCGGTCCGCCGTGCCCACATGCAGGTCGAGCACGTCCGGTGCCGCCATTCGCGCAATCTCGGCCAGAGCCGCCGGTTCGCGCGGACCACCGCGGGTGCCGTCCATGACACGGAAGCGCTGATCGAACACCACCACGCCGCCGATCAGATCCTTCAGGTCGCTGGTCAGATCGTCGCCAACCGACGTGGCCCCCCGCACGCCCGAGGCCACCCGGCGCGCGGCGCGGTCCAGCACGAAGTCGGTCACGTCGAGTACGCGCAGCAGATCACGCTGGGTGAGCAAGGCCGCGCGCCCGACCAGCGCCAGCGCATCGCGCTCACGCGCGTCATGGGCTTCGCGGAACGGCACCATCGCGGCCAGCAGGGCCAGCGTCACCACCGCGAGGCCGCCGAGCCCCACCAGCACCTCGACACGCGTCGACGCCCATGGGTCGAGCCGCCGCGAAAGGCGTTCGATCAGGCCAGCCATAGGGGGGATGCGGGCTTCATGCGTCGATGATATTCAATTCCAGACCGCTTGATCAGGCAAAGCGTGCGACACCATGCAGCACGATGTCGCACACCGGCATCCTCTGATAGCCCGGCCAAACGTCAACCGGGCGGGACGCGTCAATCCTCCACGCCGATCAGCATCATCGACACATCGTCGTGCGGCGATTGCCCGCCACAGTGGCGTGCGATGTCGCGCTCAAGCGCCGCCAGGCGCGCATCCGGCGCCGATTCGCGCAGTGCAGCCTCGATGCCTTCATAGCCGAAATGCGCGCCGGACTCGCCAACCGCCTCGAGCAGCCCGTCGGAAAAGATCAGCATCTGCGAGCCGGGCTCCATCGTGCACACCGCGCACTGCGCATCCTCGGGCGACAGCGTGTCGATTCCAAGCGGCAAGGCCGTCGATGAAAAGCGCTCCACGACGCGCCCGTCTGCGCCGACCTTGAGCACATCCGGCGTGCCGCCCACCCACACATGCGCGAGCCGCTGGATGGTGTCGATGCAGACCAGCGATGCCGCCACGAATCGGCCGATCGGCAGGGATTCCTGCAGCACGCTGTTGAGTTGCACCACGAGTTCGCCCGGTGTCGGCGAACTCGCCACCACGCGGTAGAACTCGGACACCGCGGGCAGCACACTGACTGCTGCGCCCAGCCCGTGGCCGGTGGCGTCAGCCAGCAGGGCGAAGATGCGACCGTCCGGCGCGCGCTGTGCAATCACGATATCGCCGGAAAACCGCTGCGCCGGCACCACGCGGTGCGCAACCTGCGTGGCGTCGAGGCCCCCGCGACGGATCTGGCGTTCCAGAATTTCGAGTGCGAGCTCGTTCTCGCGCTCGGCTTCGTCGTGGTAGTGCTTGAGCTCCAGCGTATAGGCCGCCAGTTCCCGTTCTGCCTGTTTGCGCTCCGCGATGTTTCGAAGCACCGCGAGGTAGGTCACGCCGTTGGTCGAGCTCATCGTCGACATCACGAACTCAAGCGGTATTGCGTTGCCGTCGGCGCCTCGCGCGGCCACCTCGCGCGGGCGCCGCTGCTCGAAGCCGCTTTCGCTCGCAGTGACAGCCGTGCGCAGCAGACGATCGCCAGGCGGCAGGAAGAGGTCGAAAACCGGTGTGCCGATCAACTCCGCTTCCCGGCGCCCGAGCATGTCGCACAGCGCCGGGTTGACCGTCGACACCCGACCTTCCGTGTCGAAAACAACGAGCCCGTCGCTCATGGCTTGCGAAATGGCGCGCACCTCGGCGTTGGCTGCCTCGGTCTGCCGCTGCAGGCTCAGCGTTCGGGCGACGGTGCGCATCTTGGCGGCGAAGATCTGGTACGAGAGTGGTTTGACCAGGTAGTCATCCGCCCCCGCGTCGAGCCCGCCAACGACATCGCCTTCCGAACCCAGTGCCGACAGCATCACGATCGGCACCGCGCGCCCGCTGCCGGCACGCAGCCGCCGCGTTGCCTCAAGGCCATCCATCACCGGCATCATCACGTCCATCAGCACGATGTCCGGCAACTCGCGTTCGAAGATCTCGACCGCCTGTTCGCCATTCTCAGCCACCAGCACCTCGAAGCCGAGGCGGCTGAGGTAGGCACGCACCAGCGTGCGATTGGCCGCGGTGTCGTCGGCGACCATGACGCGATAGGCGCGATCCGCGCCGGACGTTGTTTCGCTCATGCGCGCCCCCCTTCCTCGTCACGGGTCCAGGCATGGACTTCGTTGCCGCTACCGGCGTAGCGCACCTCCTCGAAGGCGATCTGCTTGGCCAGCACGATGCCGCGCCCGTTCGGCGCAAAGGCGCGGGAAGGGTCGAGTTCGATGAAGCGCTGCCAATCGAAGCCGGGGCCGTCGTCACGCACATGGAAGTGCCAGCGTTCGCCCTCGCGCACCACCACCAAGCGAACCCGCTTGTCGCGGTTCTCATCGAGTTCGAGCCGGCGCTGCACTTCTTCCGCCCAGGTGCCGGACTCTTTCAGGGCGCCCTTGGCGCTGAAGTCGATCCCCAGGTTGCCGTGCTCCACACCATTGACCAGCAGTTCCGCGAGGCCCATCGCCACCGCCTCGGCCCGCCCGCACACCAGCGCCGCGGTAGTCGCCACCGCCGCCGCCTCCTCCAGTGTGCGGACCGAGAACTCGGCGCGCTCCACCATCTGCATCGCCACCCGATGCTCGTGAATGCGGTCGGCCAGTTCGGCACGACGGCGCTGGTCATCCAGCGCGGTGCGGATCACCGCACGCAAGGAATCGCACTCGAAAGGTTTGGTCAGGTAGTAATGGGCGCCGGCCGCCAGCCCCTCGCGCACCTGATCAGGCGTGGCCGCCGCCGTCTGCATGATCACCGGGATCGCCTTGAGGCGTTCGTGCTGCTTGACCCGTTGCAGCACCTCCATGCCGCTGATGACCGGCATCATCCGGTCCAGCACCAGCACGTCGTAATGCCGAGCCGCGTCTTCGAGCCGCGCGAGCGCCTCGACCCCGCTCTGGGTGGTTTCGATTTCGTAGTCGCAGTCTTCGAGATAGTCGCAGATGATCTCGAGATTGAAGGGTTCATCGTCGACGACCAGTATTCGGGCCCGTGCCATGACTACTCCTGTTCCAGTTCTTCGACGGCTGGCAGTCGCACGACGAAACATGCGCCGCCCGCCGGGTTGTTGCGCGCGAAGATCACACCGCCGTGGGCGGCGATGATCTCGCGGCAGATCGCCAGCCCGAGCCCCGTTCCGCCCGCGCCGGTGTGTGTCTTGCTGCTCTGGACGAACTTGTCGAACACCGTCTCGAGTTCGTCTTCCGGAATGCCGACCCCCTGGTCGCTGACGCGCACCTCGATCGCCGCGACCTCGGCGCCGCCGCTGCCATGCAGATGCGCGGCGGCAACGGTGAGCGTGATCGCGTGCCCTTCCGCGGTGAATTTCGTGGCGTTGGACAGCAGGTTGCGCAGCACCTGGCCGAACCGCACCGGGTCGGCCCACGCGCGGGCAGGTCGCACTTCGACGTCCAGCCCGACCTGCAGACGCTTGGCGGCAAACCAGGCTTCGAATTCCTGCAGGGCATCGCCGACCAGTTCCGCCAGGTCGCACGCGCGGGTGTCGATCTGCATGCGCCCCGCTTCGAGCTTGGCCAGATCGAGCAGGTCATTGAGCAGGGCCAGCAGGCGCTCGCCGCTCGACGAAATCCGCTGGAAGTACTCGCGCAGCCGGTCCTCCGCCGCGCGCCCGACCTTGGTCTCGCCCAGGCGGGCGAACGAGATCACCGCATGCAGCGGCGTCCGCAACTCATGACTCATGTTGGCGAGGAACATGCCCTTGGCTTCGCTGGCGGCCTCGGCGACTTCCTTGGCGGCGATGAGGTCGGCGGTCTGGTCGCGCACCAGTTCGGCAAGGCGGTCGCGGTGCTGGGCCAGCTCGGTCTCGGCGCTGCGCCGCGCGAGCTCGCTGCGGCGCGCGCTGATGATCTCGCCGAAGGTGCGCAAGAGCGGATCGAACTCGCTGCACATGGCGTGGTCGTAGCCCGCCTCGCGATCGGCGACACCGATCATGCCCAGCAACTGGCCGCCATACCGTACCGGCAGACACAGTACATGCTGCGGACGCGGCAACCCGGCGGGCCACCCCGCATGCGCGGCCGCGCGCGCCGGATCGTTCTCGATGACAAGCTCGCCTGTACGCAGGGCCTCACCCACGATGCTGCCAAGCTCGCCCAGCGTCGCATCTTGCGCGGGGTCGCCCAGAGCGGCGTCTGCCCCGCGTTGCGCAACGGCGAGCGCATGCAGCATCGGGCCCTCGGCGCTGGCCTGCACCTCGCCGATGAAGCCGGAATCGCTTGCCGTGATCGCCAGTACATCGCGCAACAACCCGGCAAACGCATCGCAGCTCTCCGGTGCGCGGATATAGGCTTCCTGCAGGTTGCTGATTGCCGCCAGCAGGGCGGCGCTGCGCTGCAGGGCCGCCTCGGCTTCCTTGCTGCGCGAGATATCGCTGTGGGTGCCGATCAGACGCAAGGCAGTACCGTGTTCGTCGCGTTCGACCACCTTGCCGCGGTCAAGAATCCACTTCCAGCGACCGTCCTTGCAGCGCATCCGCACTTCACGCGAGAACATCGGCGTGCGCCCTTCGATGTGCGCCTGCGCCTCTTCCATCGTGGCGTGCAGGTCGTCCGGATGAAGGCGGCGAGTGAACTCGTCCAAGGTGTCGCCGATTTCCTCTTCGGCGTAGCCGAGCATCGCCTTCCAGCGCGTGGAGAAGAAGATACGTCCGCCCGCGACATCCCAATCCCACACGCCGTCGCCCGCTCCGTCCAGTGCGAATTGCCAGCGGTGCTCGGAGGCTGCGAGTGCCCGCTCGGTCGCAACGCGTGCGCTGATATCCTCGACGATGCCCCAGGCGAAGCGATAGCCCGCGCTGTTGCCAGCGACCGCCGCACCGGCAACGCGCACATCGATCTCCCTCCCCCCCGAGTCGAGGTAGCGCGTCTCGAAGGGCGCGAGTCGCCCGGTTGCGAGCAGGGCCGCAAAGCGCCCGCGGTGGTCGCGTCGCAGGTCGGGCGGGCTGAGGGTGTCGACGTTGCGAAACTTCAGCTGCGCCTCGTCGAATCCGAACAACTTGCAGAAGGTCGGGTTGGCCTGCAGCACCCGCCCCACCTCGTCGACCAGGGCAAGGCCGAAGGGCGCGTTGCGATACAGCGAATCGAGCCGCTCGATCACCTCACGCTGACCTTCCTGCGCGGCCACCAGATCGCTCACATCGGTGACGACACCGGTGATCAGTGCGTGGCCGTCCGGGTCGACGCAACTCACCTTGTGCACCCGCGTCACGCGCTGGGTACCGCCACGCGTGCGAAAACGCAGTTCCTCGTCGCGGATGGCCCCGCCCTGCAAGACGAGCCGATCGCCGGCGAGTTGCGCGTCGGCCACCGCGGCATCGTCATAGATCTCGCGCGGCGACTTGCCTAGGACTGCGGTGGCAGGTAGCTCGTAGAGCTCGCAGAACGCCGGGTTGACCATCACGAAGCGCGAGTGGGCGTCCTTGACGAAGAAGGCGTGCGGCATCGTGTCGATGAGCCGCTGCAGGTAGTCGCGGAACGCGACCTGGCGTCTTGTCGCTTCGGCTTCGTCGGTGATGTCGATGTAGCTGCCGACCAGCATCTCGCCCCCCTCGGGGCCGGCGAACAGGCTGCGCGATACACGCATGTGGCGCCGCGCACCGGGCAGGTCGATCCACAAGCGTGTCTCGCGGGTGTCGCCCAGGCCTTGCAGGCTGGACTCGAGTTCGCCAAGGCGCGCCGCGAGCACGCTGCTGGCGATGTCGCCCGTGAGCCGGCCGATGATCGCGCTGCGCGTTACCTGGAGGGTGCGTTCGAAGGCCGCGTTCACGAAATGGATCGCACCGCCGCGATCCTTCACGATGATTGGCACCGGCAGCACATCGAGGACCTGCGCGAGGAAGTCCTGCTGACGTTTGAGCCGCTCGGCCATGCGCTTGTGCAGGCTGATGTCGGACAGGGCCCCGATCACCGTTGCACCGGCGCCGCCCGCGGCGGGATTGGCGCGGACGCGCAACCAGCGAGGCTCCGCGCCGTTGCGGATGCGGCATTCCAGATCCAGCGCATCTCCCTTGACGATGCTGCGTCGCAACGCCGACAACAGGGCATGGCGATCTTCCCGTGCGACGCGGCGCAACAGGGCCGAGGGCGGAATGAACTCGGCACCATCGGCAAGGCCGAGAAACTGTGCAGCCTGCGGCGACAGGCGGCAGGCGCGTCGATCCGGCAGGTATTCCCAGATGCCGTCCTGACTGGCGGCAATCGCGAGCTCGAAACGCCGCAGGCTGTCGGCCAGGTCGCGCCGCACCCGCGCCACCACGCGGTCGGCCAGGCGTTTGCGCGCCAGCAGCGTGAACAGCACTGCTGCGAGCAGGAGGCTGACGACGACCCCCGGGAAAAGCAGGTTGACGCGTGCAAGGTAAGTGGGCGGCGCGCTCAGCGACGCCACCTCGAAGGCCCAGCGCTGGGTACCCTGCGTGAACACGCCGACCTCGGTCACCTCTGCGTCGGCAGGGTAGCCCGCCGAGCTCGCGATGGTGCGGCCCGCCCCGGCGTCGGAGAGTTCCACCGCGCGCACCGCGGCATCTTCGGACAACAGCGCCGCGCGCGAAATCAACCATTGGCGCGCGTCAACGAACAACAACAGCACCGCCGTGCGCGAAACCGGCACCGCCAGTACCAGCAAGGAGGCACCGTCAGGGCGACCATCGCCACCACTGCCCACCGCGACGTCGTCGGCCCGCAGCGCACGCGCCGCCCCCTCTTGCGCCAGGCGCAGCACCCACGGGTCGCCCAGCGTCATTCGCGCGGCGTCCGGCGCCACCAGCGTGCTGACCCGCACCTGCATGTCCGGCGCTTCGGGGGTCGCCAGTTCGACCAGCATGAGCGCCGCGAGCGGCGGCTCGAAACGCGCCACCCGCACGTCCTGCAGGAGTGTGTTCCAGTTCTCTTGCGAGAGCTCCGGATGCAGCCGTATCGCGGCCGCCATGGCACGCCCGAGCCCGATCGCGCCCTGGACGTCGGTATCCATGCGCGTGATCACTTCCTGTGCGGTGGCATGAAAGGCCTGCTCGAACGCCGTGCGTTCGCTCTCGACGCTGGCGCGCCAGATCCACACGCTGAGGGCGATGCCGAGCGATGCGGCGACGAGGGCGAGCAGGAAAGCGGGCATCAGCGAGCGCCGCGTCGCCGCGCTCGGAATCAGTCCCCCGTTTTTCTGCATGCGATCGGTCACCCGCGCCCGCCTCGTCAAAAGGCGGGCCGCACGAGGCCTCGCCACCTGTCCGAAGGGGTCAACGGCACCCCGCCGCCGCTCTTGAGGGCGGCAGCGGTCGAACAGTGTCAGCCGGCGAGGCCGACGACGTGCGCTGCCATTGCAGCAATCACCGATTCCGCCTCGCCCAGCACGCTGGCAAGCACGATCGTGACACCCGGATGCGCGATCCGCGCGGCGTCGAGCATGGCGGGCAAGTCCCGCTTCACATGGCCGCCGGCGGCGAGGAAGACCGGCACCACCTCGATACGGTGCGCGCCTTCGGCCACCGCCGCGGCGATGGCGCCAGGCAGATCCGGGTTCATGAATTCAAGAAAGCAGGGATGCACCGCCACCCCAGGGCGCAGGGCACGCACGGCGGCGGCAAGCTTTTCGAGCGGACGCGCCCAGTCCGGATCGCGGGCGCCGTGGGCAAACAGCAGGATCGCGGTATTCATGTGGGTCTCCGGTGCGGCGGATTCAGGTCCGCGGCAAGGCAATGGCGTTGATGACTTCTGCTGCCGCGAAGAAACCGAAACTGGCGGTCACGCAGACGCTTGAGCCGAAACCGGCACAGTTGAGGCCCTGCGACGCGCCGGCGTCGGGCGCGCAGGCGGTGTCGGGGTAACGCAAGGGCTCGGTCGAATACACCGCGCGGATGCCGAACTTCTTCTTCGGGTCGCGCGTAAAACCGTACTGCTTGCGCAGGTTGCCGCGCACCTTGGCGAGCAACGGGTCCTGCACGGTGCGGGAAAGGTCTTCCACCGCCACGCGGGTCGGATCGATCTGGCCGCCGGCGGCGCCGCAGATCACCAGCGGTAGCCGCTGCGCCACGCAATGGGCGGCCAGCGCGGTCTTCACCCGCACGCTGTCGATCGCGTCCAGCACGGCGTCAAAACCATGGATCAGTGCCGGCAGGTTGTTTGCGGTTACGAAGTCGTCGATCGGCGTTACCCGGCATTGCGGGTTGATCGCACGGATACGCCGCGCCATCGCCTCGACCTTGGCCATGCCCCAGTCCGGATCGAGCGCGTGCAGTTGGCGGTTGGTGTTGGATTCGGCAATCACATCCAGGTCGATCAGCGTGATCGCGCCGACCGCGCTGCGCGCCAGCGCTTCCACCGCCCAGGTGCCCACACCGCCAACGCCGATCACGCACACATGGGCCGCGGCGAGGCGCGCACGCCCCTCGTCGCCGTACAAACGCGCAACACCGCCGAAGCGGCGATCCAGATCCGGCGCTTCGGTCTGCGGCAACGGGGCGTCGGTCTTCATTGCGCTCGCGTCTGCAGCCATACCAGCAGCCCCTGCGCGTTGAGATCGAGATCGCCTTCGAGCAACTGCAGCGCCGCTTCACCCTGCACGCCCCATGCGGCCGAGGCAGCCTCGGCCAGCGCGATCGCTTCAAGCCGCTTCACCAGCACTGCATGGGCATCGGCAGCGGTTGGGTCGATGCCGTCGCAGGCCTGTACATGGGCATCAATCAACCGGTGCAGCGTCGCACCGAGCCGCGGCACATCGGCGCTGCGGCTGTAATGCGTGGGGTAGATGCAGGCGGGCTGCAAGGCGAGCAGGCGATCGATCGAGTCGTGCAGCGCGGCCGGGTCGAAATGCACAGGCGTGGTGGTGGCGAAGATATTGGCGCGACCGTCGGCACCATCCATCTCGCGATAGGTCAGGCCGAAGGTGTCACCGGTGAAGATGCCGTTGCTCGCCGGGTCGTGGTAGCAGACGTGGTGTTTCGCATGGCCCGGCGTGTCGAGCACATCGAACACCCGCGAACCGAAACGCACCGAGTCGCCCTCGCCCACCTCGACGATGCGCGCCTCGGGCACCGCGACCAGTTCGCCATACAAGGCCTCGGCGTTGGCCTGGCCATAGACCGCAACGGTACCTGCCCAGAGCTTGGACGGATCCGCCATGTGGCGCGAGCCGCGCGCATGCACCGCCACCTTGGCCTTGGGCAGCACACGCGCCAGCGCACCAGCGCCGCCCGCATGGTCCAGATGCACATGCGTGAGGCAGATCCAGTCGACCGACTCCGGCGCCAGGCCTTGCACCGCCAGCGCATCGAGCACGCGCGGCACGGCATGGACGGTGCCGGTGTCGACGAGCGCGGCACGCCCGTCATCGGACACGACCAGGTGAATCGCATCGAGCATCGGCCGCACATAGCCCGAATCGATCGCGAACACCCCCTGCCCCTGCGCAGTCACGAAAGACATCCCCTACTCCCTCGCCAAAGCCGAATGTCGCAATTCTACCGGTCAGCCGTCGCACCGACTGTCGCCGACCGTGCGCCGCCGGGCTACCATGCAGCGCCTGCCCGACCGGGCCGGCCGCCGAAGCGCCGCGCACAGCGCGCGCCGGCACCACCGCTGCGCGTTCCCCGGCTACCCGCCGAGTGGTTCGCGCTGGCACACAGACCGAATCCAGGACCCGCGATGCCCGCACTCGACCAACTCGAACCCGCCGCCGTCTGGCGCCACTTCTCGACCCTGCTCAACACGCCGCGCCCCTCCAAACACGAAGGGCCCTTGCGCGATGCGATCCGCAGCTGGGCGGAGACACGCGCGTTGGCGACACACGTGGACGCTGCCGGCAACCTGATCATCCGCAAGCCGGCAACACACGGCATGGAAGACCGGCCCGGTGTCGTGCTGCAAGGGCACCTCGACATGGTGTGCCAGAAGAACCACGCCACCGAACACGACTTCCACCGCGACCCGATCCGCGCCGAACTGCAGGACGGCTGGCTGGTCGCGCCGAACACCACGCTGGGCGCCGACAACGGCATCGGCGTAGCGCTCGCACTTGCCCTGCTCGAATCCAGCGACGTGCCTCACCCGCCGCTCGAAGTCCTGCTCACCGTGGACGAAGAGGCCGGCATGGGCGGTGCACTGGGCCTGGAGCCCGGTCTGCTGCAAGGCAGTCTGATGATCAACATTGACACCGAGGAATGGGGCGAGTTCTACCTCGGCTGTGCCGGCGGCATCGACGTCAACGTGAGCTTCACCTACGCCTTCGAAGCGCTACCCGAAGGCTTCGCCTGCTATGAAATCGAAGTCGGCGGCCTGCGTGGCGGGCATTCCGGCGTCGATATCCATCTCGAGCGCGGCAACGCGATCAAGTTGTTGGTGCGCTTGCTGCGCGGGCTGGAAGGCCGCTTCGGCAAGGACGTCCGGCTGGTCGAACTCGACGGCGGCAGCGCCCGCAATGCCCTCGCGCGCGAGGCCCGTGCGCGGATCGCCTTGCCGATCGCCCAGGCCGAGCGCGTTGCCAGCCGCGTGGAAGACTTCGATCTGCTGGTACGCGGCGAACTCGCCGGCGTCGATGACGGCGTCAGTGTCCGCTTCGGCCCCGAAAACGGCCTCGCCCAACAAGCCATCGACGCCACCGACCAGCAACGCATCCTCGCCGCACTGCACGCCGCGCCGCATGGCGTACGCCGCATGAGCCAGCACGTCGCCGGCGTCGTCGAAACCTCGAACAATCTCGGTGTCGTGAAGATCGCGGACGGCCGGGGCTTTGCAAACCTGATGGTGCGTTCGCTGCTGGATTCCGGCGTGCAGGCCCTCGCCGCCGAAATCGAGAGCCTCTTCGTACTCGCCGGCGCCGCGGTGCAGACCGAAGGCGGCTATCCGGGCTGGGCACCCAACCCCGATTCCGACCTGCTCAAACTATTCCAGAAGGTCTACCAGCACGAATTCACCACCGGCCCCGCGGCCGTCAAAGTGATTCACGCCGGTCTGGAGTGCGGCATCCTCAAGTCCAAATACCCCGACCTCGACATCATCTCCTTCGGCCCCGATATCCGCGGCGCCCACGCACCGGGCGAACGGGTCAACATCGAGTCGGTGGCGAAGTGCTGGAAGCTGCTGACGGCGGTGGTGGCGGCGATACCGGCGCGGCCGTAATCCTGCCAATCTCGACACCGCCGTCGAATGGCGGGGTATGGCTGCCGTTGAAGGTGCTACCGATGACCTGCGGGCAATCCGGATCTTCGTCGATGAAGCCAACCAGTAGTTCGCTGCCGATCGGCGGGGTGAATTGACTGCCCCAGTTGGGGTCGGCAGCCCATTCGATAATTTGCACCCAAATACCCGCGGATTCGTTACCGGTGGCGCGTTCGGTGTCGTGCGTGAGGCCACTTGGCGTCGGCGCAGCACTGCGCCGCCAGGGAAACAGAATCTTGATGTGGTGATTGCGCGGAAGCCAAACGTCGCCGAGTTGTTCGCACGCTACACGCTATCGGTTAGCACCCTCCACCATTGCTCGCCACTTCACGCCATTTCTTGCCATCCCATTGCATAAGCACCGCTGAAAACGACTCATAGGCGCCGTGAAACATCAGCAGTTCCTCGTCGCCATCACCGTTCAAGTCGACGTGCAGGCCAAGATCCCAAGTGCCCGCGTACCCTTCTGAATCAGACGCACTTCCGATTTCAACTGTCTTTTCCAGTAAGGCGTAGCGCCCATTCTTCGCAAGGGAAGCAATCAGGAAAGCTGACAACGTGCGTTCTTTACGCTCCCCGTTGGTCGTCACAACCAGCATTGGGCTTCGCCAGGCCCGCACGCGAACGGGTGTTACCGTGGCGCCCTCAAGCAACTCGGCAATCCAGTCGGAGGTGACCTTACGGTGCCGCAGTGCATCGGACAGTAGCCGCCTCCCCTCATCCCGCGCCCGCTTGAGGTCTGCGTCCGCAAGGCTAAACGGAATGGAACGAATCGGCCTCGTGGAATAGAGAACTCCCGAGTCCCCGCCCTCTGTCTGAACGACCAGACTTCGATCGCAACCGACATAGTCGGCCTTGATGATGGCCGACACCCGCTCGGGCGATCCTGACTCGGAGTAGCGCCAAAGCTGCCGCACCCGCTTCGCCATGCGTTTGTCGATGATCTCGCGCCCGGTCTGGTCCCCGACATTGCCAAGCTCCGATCCACCGAACGGCGCAAATTCGCCCTTCTGCGTGACGATCACCAACGGCTGAGACGCGTTAAAGATGTAGTTATCCGACGCAGTCGTGGCACCCACGGCCCACGGAAAACCAACAAGCAACATGAGAAGTTTCTTCATTTCAGTAACTTCTGGCGCATGCAGGCAAAAGTACAGCAACGATGCTCGGCGGCTCGCCAGGGCATGGGTGGCACTCACGTTCAGGCACCCTCGAACTGCCAGATGGTGTAGCCGTAGTCGCTCTTTAAACTGGGCATCACCTCGCCCAGCACAAAGTGTCGGCGCGAGTCTGCTTTGGCAGGGGTGCTCCACCACCCCGCTTGCGGGCAGGGTTCGCCGCCGGGGCAGCGCAGCACCGGATTGGCAGCAGGGACTGGGTCGAACTCGGATGGCCAGAAGATCGGACCGGTGTATTGCTCGTCGAGAATCCAGTCGCAATCATTGGGATCGCTGTCCCACGTCTCATCAACGGTGTACTGGATGTTCTGCGCAATTCGGTTCATCCGCCCCCACAGCATGTGCATCTGCGTGAGGGCGGGCTCAGGCATCCACTCCCAAGTCTGTTCAACATCCAGACCGGTGTCACGGCTGTAGTCGAGAATGTAGATCGCAGCACCAAACGTGTAACCGGGCCGGAACTGATCCCGCGCTATCGTTCCTGGCTTGGCAAGCTTCTCGAAATTCGGAATTGCGCTGTCGCCAAACCACCGCTGCGGTTGCGGAAGAGACGGATCCGCGGTGACCCGAGCGTATTCACGTTTGATTAGCGTTAGCCATGCGTCGTGCAGTTCAAGCAAGTGCTCGTGATACTCGAACGACGCGAAGTGCTGCTTGAGCCAAGTTTTACGCCGATCGCGCTCCTCGCGCGACATAGTCTGCACGTGGGCGGGAAGGGGCAGAAGTTCAAACCCGTCAGAATCAAGCATAGCGTTCCTCAATGCGGTTTGGGCACGGCTTCGTGAGTCGGGATGACATGCAATGCAGGGCCATCCTTCGGCACGATATTGCCCAACTCCTTGTCGAAGTCGGGAAAGTTGGTCGGCTTACGCTCGCTTACGAATCCGCGTTCCTTGAGCAAAGCGATTTCCTTACGATCGAAAAACTGCTGTTCTTTGCCGCCAACCAAATAGCTTGAGTCGTAATGCTGCGTCGGCAACCCCTCGTCGACCACATAACGCTGCGATGCGGCCGGCCCTTCCCACCCTTTGAGCGATTCGCTATAGGGTACCGGGCCACCGGCCGCCTGCTCGCGCAGCGCATGGAGTTCTTTCCACACCGGGTCGCCCTTGGGGGGAGTGCTCAGTTCAATGTATTCGCCATTCTTGTTCCAACCCTCCTTCACCGCGGAACCCGCGCGGAGATCCTCACCGTCGACCGGCAACTCGCGGTTGTAGTAGGGGCCGGTATCCATGCTGGGTTTGTCATGCGACACCACCCGCTTGAACTTGATCTTGCTGCCGGCGGGCACGTCAATAGTGCGCAGGCTGCGCGAGAAGTTGGCGTAGTCCTTTGAGAACTGTGTCGGCGCGTACTCGAAGTTGAGATCGGGATATCCCTCTTTGACTTTATTCTTGAGGCGCCCCCACTGGCGCTCCGCCACCGCCGGATTCTCCATCTTCGTCACGCCGTGCTCATAGGGTTTGGCGCCGACAGGGCGGGCATCCTTTCCCACCATTTCGTATTCGCGCTTGCCTGCGAGCGCGATACTGCGCCGCTCGGCAATCCGCCGCGTGTTGCCGGGCTCCGGCGGGTGGGCGTTGCGGGCGAGTTCGCCTTCTTTGGCGGCCTTCTCCAGTCGCGCGACTTCCGGCGCGGCCTGGCCTGTGGCGACCGCATGCGTGACCTGGGTTGCCGCCTTGAGGTTACCGGCGAGCAGCGCGGCAAGGCGGTTGTCCAGTTCGATGAGCGCTTTGGGGATCATCGACACTGCTTTGTCCTTGAGTTCGGTCAGCGCATGAATCCAGCCCCTGATCCTGCCCGGCGCTGCCCGCAAGGTATGCACGCCGGGCATCCATGAGGGCAGATGGTCGGCATGAACCTGTTCGAGCTTCTTCTCCAGTTTCTTCAGCAAATCGACCAGCTTGTCGATCTGGCGATCAAATTCCTTTGCAAGGGCTTCACGGTACCGCGCGAACTTGACCTGCTTGAGCGCGGCGATCACGTTTCCGTAACCGTGCGCCTGGAAGAACTCGATCATGGCCTTGAACGCGACGCCGCCCTTCTTGACCAGGAACAGCGTCAGCGCCCGCAGGAAGCCACCAACCTCGGCGCCAACCAAGGCACCAACGCCGGCCACAACCGCCCCCAACACTGTCACCACCAAGGGCAGCAGCATCGCAATGAGCAAAATCCACTCTTCAACATGCTCACGTTTCTCTGGATACTTGGCGAGCCGGAAAATCACAGCGAGCAGATCGCGCAGCGTGATGATGGAGCCGAGGCCCGGCACAAAGCCCGCAAGGGCGTCGGTTACGATCTGACTAAGACTGCGATTGTCTTCCCATTCACCGAAGATGACGCCGCGCAGCCATTGCAGCGATTCAGTCGCACCGTCATAGACGCGATCGACGTAGCTGTCGCTCATCACGCGCATCCTTTCATCCATTCAGTCAAGTCGTCGTCCGGCTTGAGTGGCATCTTGAATTGCTGGTAGCTCCGAGCATCCGGCCCGACCGTAATCGTGAAACCCCCGGGCTTGACGCCTTCAAAGCTGACATGCCCCGCGGCATCGAGGCGCCCCCGGCGTACACTGCCGTCGTCGAATACGGCTTCGTACTCGGCACCGTGCACGGGCTCGCCGTCGTGGTAGACCGCGCGGAACTCTGCATCTTCGGGCGTGAGCTTGAGCTTTCCGCTTGGCAGATTCGGCACGACCGCCGCCGCACTCCCGCCCCCCTCAAACGCATGACTCGCGCCCTTCACCTCGAACTTTCCGGGGCATTTGAAGGTGATGTTGGCGCCGTTGAGTTCGATCTGGCTTTGGCCGGCACCGAGCACGATCTTGTCTTTGGCGAGGATGGCTATGCCTTCGCCGCTGCTGGTGACGCTTACGGATTTGTCGGCGGCGAGTTCGAGGGTGTCGGTGTGGGCACGCAGCGATAGGGGGCCGGCTGCGGCGACGGCGGCCAGGTCCTCTGTGGCGGTGAAGAGGCTGACTTCGCGCGCGGCGGTGAGGCTTGCACTATGGCCTGCGGCGAGGTGGCTGTCGCCGTGGGCAGTGAGACTGGCGCTCTCGCCGCTCATCCAGGTGAGGCTGGCTGGCGTGGTCGCGATGAGGCTCGCGGCGCTGTCGAAGGCGATGATCGGCTGCCCGAGCTTGTGTGCGGATTCGGTCTCGGAGCGACTACCGGGAGCGTGGATCTTTTCGCTCTGGCCGCCCTGCGGGCCGCCATGACGCGCTTCGAGCGTCTTGATCAGTTCGGGTAGCGGCTG